>NZ_JAJNIL010000011.1:0-83403 GCF_022386455.1 Mammaliicoccus sp. I-M35
TTTCCACTATTATCTTTACCGTTAAGTGTTACATCTTTGATTGGCGTATTTACTTCTGTTGTTTGATCTTCAATTGGATCTACCGTTGGTGGCAATGTATCTTCAACTGTTATTGTGAATGTTGTTTCTGTTTTGTTGCCTGATTCGTCTGTTGTAACTACTGTTACATCATAGCTACCTACTGTTGTTGGTGTACCTGAAATGGTATTTGTCTCAGGATCATATGTCACACCTTCTGGTAGTCCTGATACTTCATGTGTCACTGGTTTTCCACTGTTATCTTTACCATTTAACTCGATACTAGTAATTGGTGTGTTTACTTCTGTTGTTTGGTCTTCTACTGGGTCAACATCAGGTGATGTTGTATCTTCAACGGTAATTGTGAATGTTGTTTCTGTTTTGTTTCCTGATTCATCTGTTGTCACAACTGTTACGTCGTAACTACCTACAGTTGTTGGTGTACCTGAGATTGTATTCGTTTCTGAATCATATGTTACACCTTCAGGTAATCCTGACACTTCATGTGTCACTGGTTGGTCACTGTTATCTTTACCATTCAATGTTACATCTTTGAATGGCGTATTTACTTCTGTTGTTTGATCTTCTACAGGGTCAACAACAGGTGCTGTTGTGTCTTCTACTGTAATCGTGAATGTCGTTTCTGTTGTATTACCAGATTCATCTGTTGTAACTACTGTTACGTCGTAACTGCCTACAGTTGTTGGTGTACCTGAGATTGTATTCGTTTCTGAATCATATGTTACACCTTCAGGTAATCCTGACACTTCATGCGTGACTGGTTTTCCACTGTTATCTTTGCCATTCAATTCAATATTTGTAATTGGTGTATTCACTTCTGTTGTTTGGTCATCCACCGGATCAACCTCAGGTGCTGTTGTGTCTTCTACTGTAATCGTGAATGTCGTTTCTGTTTTGTTTCCTGATTCATCTGTTGTCACAACTGTTACGTCGTAACTGCCTACCGTTGTTGGTGTGCCAGAGATTGTGTTTGTCTCAGAATCATATGTCACGCCTTCTGGTAGACCTGATACTTCATGCGTGACTGGTTGGTCACTGTTATCTTTACCATTCAACGTTACATCTTTGATTGGCGTATTTACTTCTGTTGTTTGATCTTCTACAGGGTCAACAACTGGTGCTGTTGTGTCTTCAACTGTTATTGTGAATGTCGTTTCTGTTGTATTACCAGATTCGTCTGTGGTAACTACTGTTACATCATAGCTACCTACTGTTGTTGGTGTACCTGAAATTGTATTTGTCTCAGGATCATATGTCACACCTTCTGGTAGTCCTGATACTTCATGTGTCACTGGTTTTCCACTATTATCTTGACCGTTTAACTCGATACTAGTAATTGGTGTGTTCACTTCTGTTGTTTGATCTTCAATTGGATCTACCGTTGGTGGTAATGTATCTTCAACTGTTATCGTAAATGTTGTTTCTGTCGTATTACCAGACTCATCTGTTGAAATTACTGTTACGTCGTAACTACCAACTGTTGTTGGTGTGCCTGAGATTGTATTTGTTTCTGAATCATATGTCACACCTTCTGGTAGTCCTGATACTTCATGTTTCACTGGTATTCCACTATTATCTTGACCATTCAATGTTACATCTTTGATTGGTGTATTTACTTCTGTTGTCTGGTCATCTACTGGATCTACCGTTGGTGCTGTTGTATCTTCCACTGTAATCGTGAATGTAGTTTCTGTTGTATTACCTGATTCATCTGTTGAAATTACTGTTACCTCGTAACTGCCTACAGTTGTTGGTGTGCCTGAGATTGTATTTGTTTCAGAATCATATGTCACGCCTTCTGGTAATCCTGATACTTCATATGTCACTGGTTTTCCACTGTTATCTTTACCGTTAAGTGTTATATCCTCTATTGGTGTATTCACTTCTGTTGTTTGGTCATCCACCGGATCAACATCAGGTGCTGTCGTATCTTCTACTGTAATCGTAAATGTCGTTTCTGTCTTGTTGCCTGATTCATCTGTTGAAACAACTGTTATGTCATAACTTCCTACGATCGTTGGTGTACCTGTTATTGTATTTGTTTCTGGATCATATGTCACACCTTCGGGTAGTCCATTTACTTCATGTGTCACTGGTTTTCCACTGTTATCTTGACCATTTAACTCGATACTAGTAATTGGTGTGTTCACTTCTGTTGTTTGGTCTTCTACTGGATCTACCGTTGGTGCTGTTGTATCTTCCACTGTAATCGTGAATGTAGTTTCTGTTGTATTACCTGATTCATCTGTTGAAATTACTGTTACCTCGTAACTGCCTACAGTTGTTGGTGTGCCTGAGATAGTATTTGTTTCTGGATCATACGTTACACCTTCGGGTAATCCTGATACCTCGTGCGTGACTGGTTTTCCACTATTATCTTTACTGTTTAATGTTACATTTTTGATTGGTGTATTTACTTCTGTTGTTTGGTCATCCACCGGATCAACATCAGGCGCTGTTGTATCTTCTACAGTTATCGTAAATGTTGACTTTGTTTCATTACCCGCTTCATCTCTTGTTACAACAGTAATATTATAATCACCAGTTTTGGTTGGTGTGCCTGAAATTGTTTTTGAAACTTCATCATACACGACGCCATCTGGTAGGCCGCTTACAATATGAGATACTGGTTGACCACTGTTATCTTCTCCACTTAATGTAATATCAGTTATCGGTGTGTTTACTTCTGTTGTTTGATCTTCTACAGGATCTACTGTTGGTGGAATAGTATCCTCTACTGTAATCGTGAAAGTCGTTTCTGTCGTATTACCTGACTCATCTGTTGAAACTACTGTTATATCATAATTACCTACAGTTGTTGGTTTACCTGAAATGCTATTCGTTTCTGGATCATATGTCACACCTTCAGGTAGTCCTGATACTTCATGTGTGACTGGTTGGCCACTATTATCTTTACCATTAAGTGTAATGTCCTCGATTGGTGTATTTACTTCCGTTGTTTGATCTTCTACAGGATCCACTGTTGGTGGTAATGTGTCTTCCACTGTAATTGTGAATATTGTTTCTGCAGAATTCCCCGCATCATCTCTTGTTACAATTGTAATTTCATAATTTCCTGGAGTTGTAGGGGTACCTGATATTGTTTGTGTTGCTTCATTATAAGTTACACCATCTGGTAGTCCCGTCACATCATGTCTCACTGGATCTCCACTATTATCTTTACCAGTTAATTTAATATCCGTTATTGGTGTATTTACTTCTGTTGTTTGGTTATCTACTGGATCTATTGTAGGTGCTGTCGTATCTTCTACTGTGATTGTAAATGTTGTTTCTGTTTCGTTGCCTGCTTCATCACTCGTTATAACAGTCACATTATAGTTTCCAGCTTTTGTTGGTGTACCTGAAATTGTATTTGTTTCTTCATTATAAGTCACACCGTCTGGTAAACCAGTTACATTATGAGTCACTGGATCTCCACTGTTGTCTTTGCCATTTAAAGTAACATCAGTAATTGGTGTGTTCACTTCAGTTGTTTGATTTTCAATTGGATCCACAGTTGGTGCTATTGTATCTTCTACTGTAATTGTAAATGTCGTTTCTGTTTCGTTATATACTTTATCTGACGAAATAACAGTTACTTCATATGTTCCTGCTTTTGTAGGTGTACCTGAGATTGTATTCGTTTCTGAATTATATGTAACACCATCTGGTAAACCGAATACGTCATTTCGAACTTTTTCACCACTATTATCATTCGCATTGATAACAATTGGATCTATTGCCGAATTTACTTCTGTTGTTTGATTATCAACTTTATCAACAACGGGTGGTGTCGTATCATCAACAATTACACCTGATGAGTTATTACTTGATGGTTTACTTTTTCCTATTTTAGATTGGCTACTTCCAGAAGCAATATTGCTTGCACTTAATTGTATTGTACTTTCAATAAAAGTTTCAGGAACAAATGGTTTACTTGTTTCAGAATTCACTACGATTATATATGTGCTATTCGTATTTCCTAGATCTATACTTATAGTGCCGTCACTATTAAAGATTATATTATGTGATGATGATACATCAACATAAGTGACATTCTTATCACTTCCACTTTGATTCAATGTATTCCTATCAGTAACTTTCAAAATTTGAACTTTAGTAATATCTTTATTAAATTGGCTAATGACATCTGGATTTTTTTCACTGCCCATAAATGGAGTTATTTTAACCTTGGCATTATTTAAAGTCCTAGCTTTTCCGTTTACTGTATATGTTGTGTTATATGGATTATGATCATCTACTTTTTCTTGAACACTAGAATCTTGATATAAATCTAAATTTCGTGCATCAGTTGAATATTCTATTTTTCTTATAGCATTATATTCTGAATCACCAATTTTTAAATTCAAGTTATAGTTATCTGTTTTGGTTGCTTCTTTAAAATTGATTAACCCTAAGAAATCAACGTGTGCACTAGTGTTTTTATATTTTTCTATATTATCAGTAAACTTGAATGTAAATGAATTATCGGCACGATTATAAGTACCTTTTGCATAAATACTATTTGCATCATTTCCTAATAGTATGCCATTATCTCTATCTGCAGATGTAGGATTTATTTCTTTAGGTATATGTACAGTAAAATAATCATTTCTTTTTACGTCATTCGGAATAGATATATCAAAACCTATTTCAAAAGCAGCACCTTTTTTCCATGTACCCTCTTCAAACTTAACATTACTAGATTTAATCTTGCTGTTTACATCATCTCCACCTAATGGACTACCATCGGCTTTGGTTGCTTCTTTTTCCACTTTTGATGAAGATGCACTTAAAGCTTTTAAATTTTTATCAGTCTTACTTTTATTTTTTGATTTTTGGTCTATATCTTCTTTTTCTTTGTCTGTTAATGGCTTAGTCGTTTTTAAGTCTGTAGCATCAACATTTGGGTCTATATTATTATCATCTTCAGAGTCACCTGTAGATAAATCATTGTTAGCAGTATCTGGTTGTTCACTATTATTATCTAATGGTTCTTCTTTTGTTGGTTCCTCTAAAGTCTCTTCTTCATTTGATTTTGGTTCTTCTGTTGTATCTTTGTTATCTTCTTTAGAATCTTCATTTGTTGAATTTTCATCTGATTTTGTTTTATCTTTTGTTGAATTCTTGTCATCAGTTTTAGATAGATCTGTTTTTGAGTCTTTATCATTTGTTGGTTCTTCCGATGAATCTTCTTCAGTTGATTTTGGTTCCTCTATTGTATCTTTGTTATCTTCTTTAGAATCTTCATTTGTTGAATTTTCTTTTGATTTATGTTCATCTGATGTCGGCTCTTCAGTCGTGTTTTCTTCAGTTGATTTCGAATCTTTATTCGTTTGTGGTTCTTCTGTTGATGGTTCTTCCCCTTCTTCTACATTAATGGTAAAAGTAGTCTCTTTTTGAACGGCTGAATCATTTTTCGAAATTACTGTTATGGTATAGTTGCCTACAGTAGTAGGATTTCCTGTTATTGTATCTGTGCTTGAATCATATGTAAGTCCATCTGGTAATCCTTGTACTTGATTCGTATTGTTCTCAGAACCTTCTACATTTATCTTTATAGGATTAATAGCTTCATTTGATTTCACAGTTTGATTGTTTATTGGATCAATTGTAAAGTCGCTTTGTTCCTCTTTATCTTCTTTAGCATTTTCTTCTGAAGTATTTGATTCTGCTGTATCATTTTCTGTTGTTGGATTTTCAGTTGATGTTTTCTGAGTTAAGTCTTGCGCTGATTCTTCTTTAGTATTTGTTTCGTTAGTTTCATTTGATGTTTCTATATTCTTATTTGACTCTGCATTTGTAGTCGATTCTGTACTCTTACTTTCCTCTTTTAATACATTTGATTCTTCTGCATTAACGATATTTGGTGTGCTCAAATAAAGCATTGCACCGATGATTACTGACCCAGTTCCAACAGAAAATTTACGAATAGAATACCTGTTATTTTTAAACATTAAATACTTCCTCTCATATTTTGGATATAATAATAATTATTATAATAGTAACAAAAAATATAAGATATTAATA
This sequence comes from Mammaliicoccus sp. I-M35, assembly GCF_022386455.1. Lineage (NCBI taxonomy): Bacteria > Bacillati > Bacillota > Bacilli > Caryophanales > Staphylococcaceae > Mammaliicoccus > Mammaliicoccus sp. I-M35. The sequence goes on from NZ_JAJNIL010000011.1 coordinate 6,070, forward strand.
TACTTATTTTGTAAATTCGAAATTATTACATACTTAACATTCAAAAAATTGGCATTTTCTAAAATGAAAATATTTATTTATCAAACTTTTTATTAAGCAAAATATTTATTCTTAAAATCAAAAAAGCCAACGAACCTCTATGATTCGTTGGCTATTTATGAATTATTGACCAGTAAAGACTTCTGGGTCTGGTCCGATTCTTTCATCTTTATTTAAAGCATTTAATCTTGAAAGTTGATCTTCTGATAACTCAAAATCAAATACGTTTAAGTTTTCTTCAATTCTTGATGGTGTTACTGATTTAGGAATAACAACAATATTTTCATCAATATTCCATCTTATAATAACTTGAGCTGGTGTTTTACCTAATTCATTTGCAATTTCTTTTACAACTTCGTCTTCTAATATTTGTCCATTCATTAAAGGAGACCATGATTGTGCAACAATTTTTTGTGCTTCTAAATACGTTCTTAATTCTTTTTGAGTTAAGTATGGATGACATTCTATTTGATTAATAACTGGTTTAATAGAAGCTTCTTGTAATAATGATTCTAAGTGATGTACGTGGAAGTTACTTACACCTATGTTTTTAATTTTGCCTTCATTGTATAAGTCTTCCATAGCTTTCCATGTTTCTGTGATAAGTTCTTTATCTTGGCCAGGCCAATGAATTAAATATAGATCTACATAATCTAAACCTAATCTTTCTAAAGATGCTTCATATGCTGATTGAACGTTCTCTCTACCATAATCAGTCATCCAAAGTTTAGTTGTAATAAATAGATCTTCTCTGTTTAATCCTGTTGCTTCTAATCCTTCTTTGATACCTTGTCCAACTTTTTCTTCGTTGTGATAAGTTTGAGCTGTATCTATATGTCTATAACCACTTATAATAGCGTGTTTAACCGCTTCTCTACATTCATCATTATTTTCTACTCTGAATGTTCCTAATCCTAAAGCTGGTATAGAATTGCCATTGTAAAACTCAATTATTTTCTGTGTCATTTTACTGCCTCCTAATTTTAGACGATACTTAAATTAAAATTGAAACAACTTTAGTTTCTAAATATGGTTCAATGCCTTCTGAACCACCTTCTCTACCAAATCCACTTTCCTTCATTCCACCGAATGGAATATGAGCTGCACTTGGTCCGCCATCATTCCAACCAATTACTCCATAATCTAAGTTCTCATACAACTTTATACCATTACTATAGTTTTCAGTAAAGAAATATGCTGCCAAACCAAATGGTGTATCGTTTGCTTTTACAATAACTTCATCTAAATCTTTATAAGTTTGAATTGGTGCTACTGGTCCAAATGTTTCTTCAACCATGATTTTCATATCGTCTGAAACGTCAGATAGAACAGTTGGTGTGATAAAATAGCCACCATCTTTATAGCTATCTCCTCCAGTAATCACGCGAGCGCCTTTACTTGTAGCATCTTCAATATGAGATTTAATTTTTTCAAAACCATCTGCATTAATAACAGGACCTATATCTGTTGATTCATCCTGACCATCGCCTACTTTTAATTTACTGACTTCTGCTCTAAGTGCATCTTCAAATGCGTCTTTAATAGATTCATGTACGTAAATTCTATTTGCACATACACATGTTTGACCTGCATTTCTAAATTTAGAAGCAATTGTTCCTTGAACTGCTTTATCTAAATCTGCATCTTCGTGAACAATTAATGGTGCATGACCACCTAATTCAAGTGTTACTTTCTTCAATGTTGAACTTGATTGTTCCATTAACTGCTTACCTACAGGTGTTGAACCTGTATAAGTTATTTTTGAAATTAAAGGATGCTTTGTGAAAATTGCACCTACGTCTTTACCTGAACCATTTACGTATTGGATAACACTACGATCAAATCCTGCTTCATGTGCAAGATCAACTAATTTCATAGTTGTAAGTGGTGTATCTTGTGCTGGCTTACATATAAACGTACACCCTGCTGCTAATGCTGGTGCTGCTTTTCTAGTCATCATTGCTGCTGGGAAGTTCCAAGGTGTTATACTTGCTACAACGCCAACAGGTGCACGTGTAACGATAAGTCGTTTGTTATCAACATGTTCTGGAATGGTTCTTCCATAAGTACGTTTTGCTTCTTCAGCAAACCATAATATATAATCTGTCGCATATTTAACTTCGCCTAAAGCTTCTTTTAATGGTTTACCACTTTCTTTTGTCATAATTAAAGCAATTTCTTCTTTATTTTCAAGAATCAATTCATACCATTTATATAACAATGCACTACGTTCATGAGCCGGTTTCTTTTTGTATGTTTGAAAAGCATCGTGTGCCTGTTCAATCTTGTTGTTAATATCTTCTTCCGTATTGTTCTTAATCGTTTCGATTACTTCACCAGTTGCAGGATTTTTAACTTCAAAATTTTCTTTTACCATACTTATAACCACCTTTTTTAGTATAAAAATAGCGCTACATAAAATGCAGCGCTTAGTTATTACGGGTTAAACTTTTCAATTTCATCCATAATTCTCTCAAGGTCTTCCACACTGTATTGGAATCTACCATGGAAAACAAATTTATTAAAGAAGTGTTGAAGTTGTTTTTCACCAACTAACACTTTAATGTTAGGGTCTTGAGAATAATTACTGATAGTTGCTTCACTTACTTCATTTGGATGGAAGTAAATAATTGGTGTCGGTGTATATTTAAGTTCTAACTGTCTTTGTAATTCTTCAGTTGTATTATCAACTTCTTTAACTTCGTCAGTATATGAATGGAATGCTGCAGTTTTATTATTTGATTGTTTTTCAAGTAATAACGTTTGTTCTTTGTTTGGGTTTAAATCCAATGTTTCAAAGACTAGTCCTAATACTGGAAAATCACTAAACTGCTGTTCTGTAATACCGTGATAGATATGACCACTTACTAAATTAGAGTCAATTACGTATATACCTGTTCTTGTTAAGACTAAATGATCAATTTGTCGAACTTTACCTAATGGATCTTTAGGTAAGAAGATATTTGCCATAATATGCATATCTTCAGGTCTAATTCTACGTTCGTTAACAAGTTGGTCTCTCAACTCTAATAAATGTCTATCAGTTATATATTCCCCTTCATTCTTAGAAAATAACTTTAATGAGTCAATTTCTCTTTCTTTTTGTGAAATTGCTTCTTGATGAGTTTCTTCTTGTTTCGTTAGAACCTTTTTATTTTCAACTCTTTCATGATCTAACTTTTCTTTATGTTCAGATTTAAGCGTCTCATTTTCTTTTTTATGAGCTTCTTGAATCTTATTCAAAGATTTTTGTTTCTGTTTTAATGAAACAAAGAATAATATAATAAATAGTATCGCAATAACGATCGCTGCGATTAATCCATAATGAATCGGTTCTAATTGACTCATAATTGTAGATCGCTCCCTTTCATATGTATTAATTCCATTATAGTAAAAATTACAAATAAATTCAGTATATATCATGAAATATATTGATAATATAACGTAATTTCTTATACTTCATACATTTGAGTAGTTAAACCACACTTTAATAGTAAATATTTTATAAAAATTCAGTTCATTATGAACAACTTGACTTAAACTTGTTCGTAACGGGGGCGTTGTGAACACTTCTCGCCAAACTTGTTTATAACGGGGGCGTTGTGAACACTTTCGCCCAAACTTGTTCATAACGCGGGCGTTGTGAACACTTCTCGCCAAACTTGTTCATAACGGGGGCGTTGTGAACACTTCTCGCCAAACTTGTTTATAACAGGGGCGTTGTGAACACTTCTCGCCAAACTTGTTCATAACGGGGGCGTTGTGAACACTTTCGCCCAAACTTGTTCATAACGAGGGCCTTAATTACAAAACTCACCCGAAGTGTTACTAAGGATAGCCATAGTTACAAAACTAGGTCGAAGTGTTACTATGGACCGCCATAATTACAAAACTCAGCTGAAATGTTACTATGGACTACCTTAATTACAAAACTACTCAGAAGTGTAATTAACGGTACCAGTATTTGCACTTTCACCCAAAACTACTAATAACAACCTCAGTATTTGCACCTCTAACCAAAACTGCTAATAACAACCCCAGTATTTGCACCTCTCGCCTAAACTGCTAATAACGACCCCAGTATTTGCACCTCTCGCCTAATCTGCTAATAACGACCCCAGTATTTGCACCTCTCGCCTAATCTGCTAATAACGACCCAACTTCCACCAAACCTAAAATAAAAAACTCTGCATAAATCCCGCAAGATTAAATACAGAGCTTCATCATTTATTTTAATAAGTCTTTTAATAAATCTACTTTATCTAATTGTTCCCATGGTAATTGAACATCTGTTCTACCGAAGTGACCGTATGCTGCTGTCTTTTTGTAGATTGGTTGTCTTAAGTTTAACATTTGAATAATGCCTGCTGGTCTTAAATCAAATACTTCTCTTATTTTTTCTACTAATACAGTTTCTTCTACTTTACCTGTACCAAAAGTATCTATTGAAATGGATACTGGTTGTGCTACACCAATTGCATATGCTAATTGGACTTCACATTTATCTGCTAATCCACTTGCTACTATATTCTTAGCTACATATCTTGCAGCGTATGCTCCTGATCTATCTACTTTTGTAGGATCTTTACCACTGAAACATCCTCCGCCATGTCTTGCATAACCACCGTAAGTATCTACGATGATTTTTCTACCTGTTAATCCAGCATCTCCTTGTGGTCCGCCGATTACGAATCTACCTGTTGGATTAATAAAGAATTTAGTTTCTTCATCTAATAATTCTTTAGGTACGATTGGATAGATAACATGATCTTTAATATCTTGTTGAATTTTTTCTAATTCAATTTTTTCATGATGTTGTGAAGAAATAACGATTGTATCTACTCTTACTGGTTTATCATTTTCGTCATATTCAACTGTTACTTGTGTCTTACCATCTGGACGTAAATATTCTAAAGTACCGTCTTTACGTACATCTGTTAATCTCTTCGCAAGTTGATGAGCTAAATAACCTGGTAAAGGCATATATGTTTCAGTTTCATTTGTAGCAAAACCAAACATAAGACCTTGGTCACCTGCACCAATTGATTCTATTTCTCTATCTGATAAATCATCTCTATCTTCTAATGCGCAATCTACACCTTGTGCGATATCTGGTGATTGTTCATCAATAGCTGTTAAAATCGCCATCGTTTGGAAATCATAACCGTACTTCGCTCTTGTGTATCCTATATCTTTTACTGTTTGTCTAACTACTTTAGGAATATCTACATAAGTTGAAGTAGAAATTTCACCTGCAATTAAAGCCATACCAGTTGTTACTGTTGTTTCACAAGCGACTCTTGCTTTAGGATCGCCTTTTAATAATTCATCCAAAATAGCATCGGAAATTTGGTCCGCAATTTTATCTGGATGCCCTTCTGTTACTGATTCTGATGTGAAGAGTCTTCTATTCTTTGACATAAAAAATCTCCTTTAAATAAAGTTGTACGGTCTCTTCCTCAGCGCAAATAAAAAGTGCCTTCTCTCAATAAAGATATAGAGAGAAGGCACACTCGTCCATTCGCTCTTATCGTTCAGACAATATTGGTCTGCAAACGGTTTGGCACCTTTCTTTCATTAGAAAGAGGTTGCTGGGTTTCATTGGGTCCATGTCCCTCCACCACTCAGGATAAGAGAATCCGTCAGAAATGATAATACTAAAGTTTTCATAATATGTCAATGGAACGAAACACATTCAAATTTCTAAAAAAATTTTATAACAAATTTACTCATTAGTATAGACTATATATTTTAATGTGTTATACTAATTCCATGAAAATGCTTACAACATTAATATTAGACATGGGGGTCGTCATTTATGGCAATACAGTCAATTACCGAATCAATCGAACTTTCAAACCTTTTAAAGAAGGACACTACACTACAGCAACTTTCTAGAACTGAATTGTACAATCACATTCTAGAAGCAGGAGAAGGCGTATTAACAGAATCTGGCGCAATCAGAATGGAAACTGGTAAATACACAGGTCGCTCTCCTAAAGACAAATTTATCGTTAAAGAGGAAGATACTGAACAAGATATTGATTGGGGAACAATCAACCAACCTATCTCAGAAAGTAACTTTTTAAATTTATATGATCAAGTTATTGACTACTTAAACCAAAAATCACAACTTTATGTCTTTAATGGATATGCAGGTGCAGATGAATCATCACGTTTAGATTTACGTGTTATTAATGAGTTACCTTGGCATAATTTATTTGCACAGAACATGTTTATCCGCCCAGAAACTAAAGAAGAAGCACTTAATATCAGCCCTAATTTCACTGTTATTAGTGCACCAGGATTTAAAGCTGATCCAGAAAAAGACGGCACTAATTCTGAAACATTCATTATTACTTCGTTCAAACACCGTGTCATATTAATTGGTGGTACTGAATACGCTGGTGAAATGAAAAAAGGTATATTCTCAGTAATGAACTATTTATTACCTAAAAAAGGCATTATGAGTATGCACTGTTCAGCAAACGTAGGTTATAACAAAGATGTTGCTTTATTCTTTGGTCTATCAGGTACAGGTAAAACAACTTTATCTGCAGATCCTAATAGAAAATTAATCGGAGACGATGAACATGGTTGGAATGAAAATGGTGTCTTCAATATCGAAGGTGGTTGCTACGCTAAAACAGTAAGTCTTAGCCGTGAAAAAGAACCACAAATTTATGATGCTATCCGTTATGGAACAGTTTTAGAAAATGTTACTGTAAATCCTGATGGTTCAGTAGATTATGACGACACTACATTAACTGAAAATACAAGAGCTGCATACCCAATAGATTTTATCGATAATATTATTACACCATCAATAGCTGGTCACCCAAATACTATTATCTTCTTAACTGCAGATGCATTTGGCGTATTACCACCTATTTCTAAATTAGATAAATCTCAAGCTATGTACCATTTCTTAAGTGGTTTCACTTCTAAGTTAGCAGGTACAGAAAGAGGCGTAACAAGTCCTCAACCAGTATTCTCAACATGTTTCGGTTCACCTTTCTTACCATTACATGCGACTGAATACGCTGAATTACTTGGTAAACTAATCGATGAACATAATGTAGACGTTTATCTTGTAAACACTGGTTGGACTGGTGGCGAATACGGTGTAGGTTCAAGAATGGACTTGAAACATACACGTTCAATGATTCGTCGTGCAATTAGTGGAGAAATTAAGAATTCAGAATTTGTTAAAGATGAAATCTTTGGTCTTAATATTCCGAAACATGTACCAGGTGTACCTTCAGAAATATTATATCCTCGTAATACTTGGGTATCTTCTGACGCATATGACGAAAAAGCAAAATTACTTGCTAAGAACTTTAAAGAAAACTTCGGTAAATTCGGTGAGTCTTCTGAGCATATTCAAGAAGAAGGCGGATTCACATATAACCGCTTATAAAATACAAAAAGAGCTTGGGCCTTATTGGTCCAAGCTCTTTTCACATTTATACATCCATTCTTTAATTTGTAACAATGTTTGTTTTTCTATTTCTGGTCTTAAAACATGACCTTCTCCACTTAAATAGATTGTTTGATGATCTACCGCTTCTTGCTTTAAATGTTCTTCTAGATGATATGCCATATTAATATTAACTTGCTTATCTTCATCACCATGTACGATTAATATAGGCGGACTATCTTTATGAATAGATTGCAATGCATTTCTACGTGCATAAGCTTCATATTGTTTTTTAGGATGACCGACCATTCTTTTTAACATTCCTCTTAGATCAATTCGTTCTTCATACATCATCAATAAATCTGAAACGCCACCCCATATAATATAACTCGTTGCTTTCACTTTTTGGTACGTAAGCAAGCCTTGAATACCACCTCTAGAAAATCCAATCATATGAACAGGAACATTTGGGTATTGTGATTTGAGTATTTCTATCCCTTCTATAACATCATGTAAGTCATCACCACAAAATTCATCTCTACCTTCACTACCGTTACTACCTCTGTAATAAGGTGCAAAGACAAGTGTATGCTTATCTTTAAATTGCGCCATACGACCTGGCCTCACTCTACCTACTTGTCCTTTACCACCACGTAAATATACAACGATGCGATTAACACGTTCATTTGGTGTCATCAACATGCCTCTGACTTTCAATTCATCCACTTCATATATCACTTCTTCAGTTAGATGATGATTAAAGAAAACTGGCATTTTTTTCTTACTGTAGAAATCCAAGTTTATACACCCTTTCAACGCACTTTAATATTGCTGTATCTTTTAAAAGAAAACTCTTCTCTTCTTCAGGTATATCATTGATTTCTTTAGCAATAACGGGTCCATAAGTTTCGAAATACGCTTTATTGCTATCCATAGATTCGACTTCAATAAAATAGACATCTTTATTAAACGGGATTGTATCATGTACAGTATATGAAGCTATAAACGTTATATTTTTAGCGATCGCACCTGTTTCTTCATATAATTCACGCTGAACAGCCTCTTTATTCGTTTCATTTGGTTCAACTTTCCCACCAGGAAATTCAATACCTCTTATCTTATGATGCGTTAACACATATTCATTATTAAAAATCGGAATACCTAGAACATGTTTCGCATTTTGTTGATCTGTTGGACATTTATATGCTAAATCAACATCCAATCCATTTGGATCTTTGTAGCGCATGATACACGACCTCTTTCTTCAATTATGATAAACTGTATATACATATTATTAGGAAGGTAGAAGATATTGAAAAAGTTAACCTTAACGACCTTAGTATTAACAATTACTCTTATTCTAGCAAGTTGTAGTCCAGAAGGTCAAAATAAATTTGATGATAGTAGCGATGCTATCGAAGCTTTTCAAAAAAACATTAAAAAAGTAGATTCACATTCGATTAAATCTAGTAACGAGACAACAGTTGATTTTCAAGATAAAAAAACAACGCTTAAACAACTGTCACATGGCCGAACAAACCACCATGATAAACTTACATTTAATGTCGAACAAGAAAGTAATACAAAACAATTTCCAGTGCATAATAAAAGTGTTTGGATTGATTCAAACGAAATCAAATCCTCACCTAAATCTAAGTATTTAAATTATCATGCAAAGAATGCCGAAATAGATTATTATCAAAAAATTGGACAAGATTGGTTCGATTTAACGACTTTTAATCAAAGTTTACTAAAACCTATTGAAGACGATGTCACTTTAGAAAACGATACCCTTTCATATGAAGGTACAGGTAAAGTTATGGAATATCTCTATCAACTAGGGTTTAGTCAATCACCATTGGCAGATCAAGCGTCATTAAGTAATATTAACGACTTAAAAATTAAAAGTGGTAAGTTTAAGCTTACATTCCAAAAAGACAAAACATTACCAAAAACGTTAACCTTTAACATTAAAGCAACTGGAAAAATTAAAAATGAAACGATTAACATCCATATGAAACAGACAACAGATTTCTATAAATTCAATTCCACTGATGTTAAACCATACCAGAACTTAACGAAAAACAATTACAAATAGGAGCATTGCTATGAAAAAAGTATTTATTAAATTAATACGCCTTTATCAACGATATATATCCCCATTGACACCACCTACATGCAGGTTCCAACCTACATGTTCTAACTATGCAGTTGAAGCTATTTCAGAATATGGGGTTATTAAAGGGACATGGTTAGGTACGAAACGCATCTTAAAATGCCACCCATTTCATCCAGGCGGCTACGACCCTGTTCCACCTAAAAAAGATTCATAACATTTATTAAAAGGAGGCTGGGACATAATGTAATGTCTTAGCCTCTTATAGTATCTTGGCAGTAGATGACTGAATTGAAAATGCGCTTGTACCAAGCTTTTTTCAACTCTAGTCATCCTTGTCGGGGCGGGACTACGAAATCTTTTTATACAAATTAGATTTCTGTCCCGCTCCCCTTTTATTTTGTTAATTTATCTTTATCAACGATTGGTGGCACATATTTAATGAGATGACCATCAGTCTTTGCGTTATCAACAACGAAATCTTCCGTGAAGTAATAATCACTCGGCGTCACATCACTCGGATATGAACTGTACTGTGCTAAGTATGCAGTAAAGTAACTACTAAGCCCAAATTCATACATTCCACCTATGACATATTTAAGGTGATGTTCGCGACAATATTCAATAATTTTAAGTGCTTTATCTATCCCTCCAACACGTGAAGGTTTAATCACAACGCCATCAATCAGATTATGCTGATTAAATTGAATAATTTGCTCTAAATTTAGAGCACTTTCATCAATAAATACTGGTAACTCGAGCGTACTAACATGCTCTATATAGTGTTCATATTTAGAAAATGGCTGCTCAATATATATAAATTGTTCATCTTTAAATGTATTTAATAAAGACACATGCTCATGATTTAACACACCATTTGCATCAATTGCTCTTTGTATTTGCGGATAATGTTCTGTTAAAAAATCTATATCTCGATTAACTTCTTCATGCCATTTTAATTTAATTCTCGTCGGTAATTCACCATTATATTGCTTGAAATATTGTTCAATATTTTGATTAATAGTTGCACCATATGCTACTTCTATCGGCTTTAACTCATGAAATTTCTGAAAGAATATCATAGACATAACGCTACGTGCATTCGGATATTCAATGAGTTCATCTATTAATTCACAACATAATGGATAACTATTAAAATCAACAAATTCATGTTTTTCGAACCATTTTAATAGAGTTTCTTCAACTTTATTTATTGTCTCGAAATGATACCAGTCACTATTAAACGCATTACATTCACCATAATACGTAGACCCATTCATGTCTTGCCATTCTACAATTAATGCTTCTCGTTCATTTAATTCTACTAAAGGTGTTCGTATCGGTACTCTGAAAGGTGCTTTGAATCTATAGAAATGCAAACTATTTTTTCTCATTCATGACCCACGCCTTTACTTTGTATCTTGAAAGTTTACCTGTCGAAGTTCTTGGTATTTCATTTATTTTATAAAAGTATTTTGGGTGTTTATACTTTGCTAAGTTTGAATTGAGTATATTTTTAAATGTATCATCTTGGATAGTCTGTTCCGCTTCATACACTAATGCAGGTACTTGCCCCCACTTTTCATCATCAACTGGTACAACAACACAATTTTGAACGTCCGGATGATTCAATATCACATGTTCAATTTCAAATGGATAAATATTTTCTCCACCACTAATGATTAAATCTTTTCTTCTATCATAAATATATACATAACCGGCATCATCTATTGATCCAACATCACCTGTTTTAAAATAACCATCTTCAAATGTTTCTGAATTCTGACTACCTGTTAAATAACCATTCATCACATTGCCACCATATACAGCGACTTCCCCATGTCCTTCTTCATTTTGATTTAAAATTTTGAGGCGAACATTTGAAGGTACTTTCCCTACTGTACTTGGTGCTTCACGTAACATCTCTGGACTTGCTGTCACAAACTGAGAACATGTTTCAGTCATACCAAACGAATTATATATCGGTAATTGATAGTCTAACGCTTTATTAATCATCGTTTCAGATAACTTTGCGCCGCCTAATAATATTTTTTCTAATTGATATGGTTGTGTTAACGTATCTTGCATCAACCATTGTAATGTTTGAGGTACTAATGAAATATGTGTGATGTTCTCATTTTTAATTAAATGCATTACGCGATTTACATCAAATTTCGATTCTAAAATAAGTGTAAAACCTTCTATTAAACTACGTATTAACACACTTAAACCTGAAATATGGTAAATCGGTAAGACGGACAACCATCTCGTTGATTCATCATAGCCAAGACTTTCTTTACAACCCATTGCACTAAAATAATGATTTGAAAAAGTTTGTGGAACAGCTTTTGCAGGACCAGTTGTACCAGAAGTAAACATAATCGTCGCGATATCATCCATATTAAACGTAAAATCATGATCCACATGTTTACTGTCGTCTATATAAATATCCTCAATATCAATACAATTTTGCTTGATATTTAGTGGTTTAAACGTAAAGACCGTTTGAACGCCAATACTGTCCAATTGTTGTTCAATTTCGACTGGTGTTAACTTCGTATTAATCATAACCACTTCTACATTTGCTAACCAAGCTGCAATGATAAGTGATGCATGTTTAATATCATTCTTGATATATAATCCAACTCTTTTCAATTGAAGTTGTTTAATGTAATGTGCTTTATTTTTAGAATCATTAAATAGTTGTTCATAAGTTAATTCAACATCACCTTGTTGAATTGCAATTTTATGTGGTGCACGTAACACCTGCTGTTCAATCCAATGTTTCATCGTTTGGACCTCCTTATACCATTATTCATTATAACGATATTTTTGAATTTAAACATAAAAAATGCTTTATAATATCAAAAAACCTAGGCGATCAATTCACCTAGGTTTCCATCATATTAGATTGCTTCTTTTTCTCTTCTTTGCGTAACAAATCGTTCAAGTAATAAGAAGACAAGACCTATAAGTGTTAAAAATGGTGCAACTAACGCTAGATCCTTAACTTCTAATTGACTTACTACGATACCGCCGATGAACGCACCAAGCGCATTACCGATGTTAAATGCTGATTGGTTCATCGTACTAGCAAGCATTGGTGCATCTTGTGAAATGACCATACTTTTAAATTGTAATGATGGACTCATACTAAAGCCAATCAAACCAAATACAAAAATACCGACAACCATTAACAAGCTATAGTTTTGAATAAAGTACATCATAAAGATATATATTGGGAAGACGATAAATATCGTATTCAGTGCTTTATTTAAATTCCAGTCTGCTAATTTCCCACCAATAATATTACCAAATGTTACACCAACACCGAATATAATAAGGACAAATGAAATCCAGCGTTCTTCTATATGCGAAACATTGATTAATATTTGAGAAATATACGTGAAATAAGCAAATACACTACTGAATCCGAACAGTGTTACACCTAGTGTCAACCAAAGTTTAACATCTTTTAATACACTCAATTCATTTTTAATTGAAATCGGCTGTGTATCTTTTTGGTTAGGTACAAATCGAATAATACCTATTAATGTTAATAGTCCTAGAACACTAATAATAATAAATGTCATTTTCCAGCCAAATATTTGCCCTACAAATGTTCCAAAAGGTACACCAATGATGTTGCTCATTGTTAATCCCATAAACATTAATGCCATTGCACTTGCTCTTTTATGAGGCGGTACCATACTTGCTGCTAGTATAGATCCAATACCAAAGAATGAACCGTGTGCTAAAGCGGCAATAATTCTACTTAACATAAGCGAACCATAATTAGGTGCAATACCACCTATCCCGTTACCTATTATAAAAATAGCCATTAATAAGACGAGTAAATTTTTTCGAGGTAATTTATAAGTCGCTAACACTATAATCGGTCCCCCTATTGCAACACTCAATGCATAACCTGTAATTAATTGACCCGCATCAGATACGGTTACATCAAGATCTCTTGCAATATTAGGTAACAAACCCATGATTACAAATTCAGTCATACCTATCGCAAAAGCACCAAGGCTTAGTATCCAAATCGCTAAAGGATATTTTTTCATGTCTCAACGCTCCTTTAATCTTATTATTTTAATCAGATTTAACCATATTAGTACTTTTGCTATGCAATTACAAGAGTTTTTTTGAATTTTGTATATAAAAAAACCTGAGAAATTAAATTCTCAGATTTTTAAACGTTTTCATTATTGAGTTTGTATCCAACCTATTCCAATCGTGCCATATCCCGTATGAACAGATGCTACTGGAACTAAAGGTTCGACATATACATTAACATCTTTATTTAAAGTTAATATGCGCTCTTTCCATACATGTGCTTCTTGCTCATTTCCAGCATGTAACACACCAATGTTTGTAACACCTTTATCAATAATTTCTTTAATATGTGTGATTAAATAAGCTTCTATTTTCTTATTGCCTCTAGACTTAAGTTCTAAGTCGATTGTACTATTCTCTAATTTCAATAATAATTTAATATGAAGTAAGCTACTTAATAAATATTTGCTATTCGAAACCCTTCCACTATTCTTTAATTGTTGTAAGTTTCGTGGCAACAAATATAATTCACTTGTATGTTTAACTTCTTCTAACTTATTAACGATTTCTTCAAATGAATAGTCCTCGTCATAAAGTTTTCTACCATACTCGACTAATTCTTTTTGAGGAAAGCTTCCTGTTCCACTATCAATTACATGAATTTCCATTGGGAAAGATTGTGCAGTTGATAGCGATGATGCATATGTGCCTGATAAACTACTAGAAGGATGAACCGCAATAACATGCGTATAACCTTCTTCTTGAATTTGCTCATACGTCTCTATAAAATCTTGAGGTGTAGGTTGAGCTGTTTTAGCACCATTACCATTTTCTTTTAACATATCAAAAAATAACTTTGAACTTTCAAATTGTGAATCTTTATAAGGTTTGTCATTAATAATTGTAGATAAAGAAACGACAAATAAATCTTTATCATCCATATTTTGATCAATATAAGTTGTTGTATCAATTAACCACGCTAATTTCATTACTTCCTCCATTGTATATACAATAAATGCATTCACTTTATAACTAAGTATTTTTAACCTAACTTAATTAATAACATATAATCAATATTGAAACAATTAAAAAAAGAACTGATAAGTTAAAGCAATCATATAATAAATACCGCAAATATCATTCTAGTATAATAAATAGATAGATATACTGAAATTACAATACTTTCATAACAATGAATCGAATGATATTTCTATAAAAATTATTGAAATTTACTATTAAAATATACCAATCATAAGATTAATAAGTTTATCAAAAAATTCATAATAACCTATACGCATTTAACCTTCATATGCTATCATTCTAATATTCACATCTAATTAGGAGTCATAACAATGAGCTTATTAAAAACTGAACTACAAGAGAAAGATTATCCACTTGCATTAAAAATTTGGGAACGCTCCGTACTCGCAACCCATCACTTTTTAAAAGAAGAAGACAGAATTGCATTAAAAAAAGAAATACCAACCTACTTTAAATACGTAGATGCAAATTTATGGCTTTACGATGGAGAAGCTGTTGGCTTTTCAGGTATCAACGAAGATAACTTAGAAATGTTATTTATAGATCCAGAACATTTCAGAAAAGGATTTGGAACTGAAATACTTCAACACTTGTTAACAGAAGATCATATCCAAAAAGTTGACGTAAACAAAGATAACGAGCAAGCCTTGAACTTTTATATGAAAAATGGATTTAAACCATATAAAGAATCTTCACATGATGGACAAGGAAGAGATTATCCAATCATACATCTAAAATTATAATTTAAATTGAGGTTTTGCTTATGAATAAACAGACAAATATGTTATTACTTATTTCAATCATTGCAATTTCACTAGCTGCCATATTAGTAAAGCTATCAAACGCCCCTTCTAGCGTAATAAGCATGAACAGAATGTTTATAGCAGTCATCTTGCTAGTACCCTTTGCATATCGATATAAAAAAGAAATCTTCAAATTAAATCTTAAAGATTTTCTATATCTTGTATTAGCTGGTCTATTTTTAGCACTTCATTTCGGATTATGGTTTGGTTCATTAAAATTAACAACCGTTGCTAGTTCAACAGTCATATTATCTTTACAACCCATTATTGCGATTATTGCAAGTTTCTTATTTTATAGAGAAAAAATAACACTAAAAGTTTTGAGTACAATTTTAATATCGTTTATCGGTGTTGTAATCGTAAGTTGGGGCGACTTTAATATAACTGACTTAACTGCAATGATTGGTAATATATTATCTTTATTAAGTGTTATATCAATAGTGTGTTACCTAATGATAGGAAAGAATGCAATGCTCAAACTCACACATTGGGTTTATAGCATCATCGTGTTCTTCTTCGCAGGCGTCTTTTTACTCATTTATAACATCATCACGCATGCTACATTAGTAAACTATTCAATGAAAGAATGGCTATTATTTATATCATTGGCCATTTTCCCAACAATAGCGCACGTCATATTCAATTATCTCTTAAATATCATAAATCCAACAACCATATCAATGAGCATGCTACTAGAACCCGTAGGCGCATCAATATTAGCAATATTTATCTTGAAAGAATACTTAGAATACGTACAAATACTAGGTATCATTATCGTACTCGTAGGCGTGTATTTCTTCTTAAAAGCACAGAAAACTGAAGTGACGTGAAAATATGAAGATATATAAAGGCTAGGACTTATGTAAAAAAGTCCTAGCCTTTGTTTTGATTTGATATTAATAAATATATTATTTACTTTTTGTTATAAAATCTAATAATTTAAACATAACATCTTTATTTTCTTTAGGTACTTCATAGTCAATTATTTCTTGAGGTGTTTGATTCAATACAGAATCTACTGCATAAGAAAAGTCATTCGTAACAATTTCTTTAACATCAAAAGGTCCAGGTTCAAAATGAAATTGTAAGCCAATAACATTATCTTTCAATAAGAATCCTTGGTTTGTTAAGTACTCGCTTGAAAATAACAATTCTGCATTTTTAGGAATTTGGAATGTTTCTTCATGCCAATGTAATGCCATTAATTCTTTCGGTAGATCCGGTATAGTATCACTTTCAAGATAAACTTTATCCCAGCCCACTTCTTTTACTGGTGATTTACCCACTGTATAACCTATTGCTTTTGTTATTTGTTGGGCACCATAGCAAGCTCCAAACATTGGTTTGTTAGCTTTCAATAACTCTCTTATTAACTCTCTTTCTTTAAAAATCCAATCATCTGTATCATTCGGACTCATTGGACCACCCAAAATAATTAGTAAATCAGTTTCTTCAGCAGAAGGTATTACACCATTATAAAAATACGGATGATAAATATACAAATCATGTCCTCTTTCTTTAGCCCAATCACCTATTGATCCAACACCTTCATTTGGCGTATGTTGTAAAACATTTATTCTCATAAAATAAGCAACTCCTTATATAATTAACAAATTCTAATAACTATATTATAAGTCATTTAAGCAAAATAATGTGAAAATCTTTTATTTTAGAAAAATCAAAGGCTAGGACTTATGTAAAAAGTCCTAGCCTTTGTTTTGCCCATATTTCGTAACAAGGTTACAATAAAAATAGTAAATAAAACGTTAAACCAAGTAATGCTATACCAGTGATATAGTTCAAAATCGTTCTGATCCTAATTTTTGTAATATTTGACAATGTGATCAACTCCAAATCTTATATTACGTATGATCTTAGCGAATTTATCTGTTATCTATCACATTGAATTATCATACTTTAACAACTTTATTATAATATATTTAAGAAATAAAGGAGTGATAATTTTGACAAATTTCTATAGAGTCATAAATGCTATTTTAATTAAAGAAAATACTATTTTATTAGTTAAAAATGAATATAATAATGAATATTTATGGAGTTTACCTGGAGGCGTAGTTGAGCAAGGTGAGTTTTTATATGAATCTTTAATTAGAGAAGTATTTGAAGAAACAGGATTAACTATAAATCAATATGAACTAGCATATATAGCTGAAAATAACATACCTAATGAGAATGCTCATTGTTTAGTAACTTATTTTAAGTGCTTAAATTTCAACGGTGAAATATCAATTAATGATCCTGACAATGAAATTGTAGAATTAAAATGGGTCAACTTTAACGAAATTCAAAATTATATAATCAGCGAAGACATTTTAATCCCTTTACAAAATTATTTATTTAAAGACAAAAAAGAGTATTATTTTATTGATGATTTGAGGTTTTAAATCATTATTTATTCATATATAAGTCATACATAATCAATTTTACAAAAATTTTATCACGAAAAATAAAAAAGTTTAATTTCAAAGGAATGATACACATGTCCAAATACACATTAGACAGCACATTTTTATACATGGCTCTTATGACTTTGCCACTTATTTTTATAATGCCTGTAATGTTTAGTGTTCCACTTGTTTTATTAATTTTTAGTATTAAAAAGAAAGAAAACTGACATGATTTTATAAATACTCTTGTTTACTAGCGTTATATAATTAGAAAGGGTGAAATGAAATTGAAAGCTAAAAAAATGGATAAAATGTTGTTTCAATCTAAATTCCCTGAAGTTGAGGTCTTACTTGAATCTGAAACTTCAACTAAGATTGATAAAGAGTATGTAATAGGCTCAATTTTTGTGACAATACAAGAAATTATATTAGTGCAGCATAAAGCGAATTTAACTTTTCAAATCCCATGGTCAGAGGTTGTTTCTTTAGATACAATAGAAAACTTTATTTCTAGTAAATTAATTTTAGATTATGGTGAAAATCGAATGTTAACATTTTCTTTTACATCGAGTGATCCAGTTCATGCAATTCAAGTATTTTACAAAACTTTAAAGTTAGAAAGAGAGATTAATCATTTTAACAATGATGATATAAAAGCACTTCAACATAAAAATGAACAATTGATTAAAGAAAATTTTCAATTAAGAAATGAAATTAATAAATTAAATGAAGAGAATCGCGCGCTTCTTGATAATATGGAAAATCAAAAATCTTATACATCACCCTATCGTGCGCCAAGAAGAACTTATAATCGTTCAAATAATTTACTAGATTTAAGTTATACAAAAGTTAGTAAATTAACAGATTCCTTTATCGTTCTAGATTTCGAAACGACAGGTTTAAAATATAACGAAAACGAAATTATTCAGTGTGGGATTATTGAATATGAAGATGGAAAAATCATTAATGAATATAATGAATACTTCAAACCAAGTAAACCAATAAGTAAAAGAATAGAAAAAATCACAGGTATTACAAATGAGTTTTTAGAAGATAAACCTAGTTTAGGAAAGGATAAATTAGAGGAATTATATAATATCATTAGAAGAAGAACGATAGTCGCACATAATGCACCATTTGATATGAAGTTCTTACTCTACCAACTTCAAATTAATAATATAGAATATGAGAAATTGAGAGTTATTGACACACTCACTTTTTCAAGAAAACTAATCAGAGAAACACCTAATCATAAACTTCAAACTTTAAAAGAACATTTCAATTTAGACGATGGC
Organism: Mammaliicoccus sp. I-M35; assembly: GCF_022386455.1. Classification (NCBI taxonomy): domain Bacteria; kingdom Bacillati; phylum Bacillota; class Bacilli; order Caryophanales; family Staphylococcaceae; genus Mammaliicoccus; species Mammaliicoccus sp. I-M35. The sequence continues at coordinate 25,257 of NZ_JAJNIL010000011.1, forward strand.
GAATCACATAACGCAATTAATGACTGTAGAGCAACCGGGAACTTACTATTACTATTGATGAGTAGACAGTGATTATAACAGTAGTAGTATATAAAAAGCGTTTTGGAGTTAAAATAAAGTCTTATTGAATTCCGATACTTTAAATTTAATTTCTTCAAGTTTCTCCTGATAAGTTATTGATAAGTCATCAAATTTTTTTGAAGTAACAATATCTTTAGAATAAACAGTGGATTGTTTGTGTGTTCTAACATAGCAAATTTCTTTATAGATGCTATGAAGACTTGGACATTCAAGCAATCCAATATTTACATCATAAATAGGATGTAAATTCACTTTATTAGAAACAGTAGATATTGGTAACATCGTTAAATCACATTCAAAGCAATCTTTTTCGGCACCAATGATTAATACTGGCCATAATTTATAGCCTTTTTTATTTGTTTTTAAATCAAAATATGGAAAACTTGCATATACTATTTTATTAATTAAATCACGAGGAGTATTAACTAAATCCAAGATGAACTTCCTCCTCATTTAAATCTTCAAATTCATCTATGTACATATCATAAACATGATCGTATAGCCTAACGCTTTTAGCATCTTCGATTATATCCTCTGGCGTTATTTCTCTATTCCCTACCTCATTATTGTTCAAGTTAATTCTACTTTTTTTCCAACATTTTTCATGATGGGATAGTTCTCTTAGATACCAACCAGAATACATGCCATATTGAGAGATAACATTATTAATTACATATTTTTCAGTATCATTTAATTTATCAGTATCGCTTGGTTCATACATTTCATCTAAATAATACCTTAATTTAGGTATAACCGGACCAAATTTCCACCCTTCAATTCTATCATTAAATAGAACTTCGCCCGTTAAAGCTAAAGATTCTCTTTGTGCAAAATAAATTAACTTTTGCAGTTTAATTCGTTATTTTCAAACTTAGTACCAGTTTTAAGTTCATATGAGTATATAAGGTAATTAGCAACATCTTTTACATCTGCCATTAAAATCACTCCTATCTCAGTTATAATATAATATTTTAGCTGCAAGGTAAGTTTAAGTTAAAATAGTAATGCTACTAGTATAGTGATAATCAATGATAAGAGACTTAAAATAGTTGGTATACTAATACCTATCCAGAAACGTTTTGATGTAAATTTATTATCGCTTATTTCATTTTTTAACTCGGAAACAGCATTTTTTATTTCTCCTGATAAAACGTCTTTAGTTAAAGAAATTTTATCATTGATTTCATCGAATCTATTATTCATATTTATTACATGCTGCTGAAATTCTGATCTTGTAATATATTCACTATTAATAAAAGCACCCCCTTATATACTCCCACTCTCTAGTTTAATTAAGTATATATTACAACAAAATCAAATTGGGCACAATATAGAATGTTAAAATTAACAAACTCTTGTTTATAATATAGTAATCCCCTTCTCTCCCTAGTCATGGAATGTAATTTATGTTGACGTTGGCGTTAAAAACACCAAAATAACATGCTCGTTGGCATTAAATCAGATCATTAAAATATAGCAATTACTTTAGGAATTTATTCGCAACTTCTATATGAACATAAAAAAAGCAAGTATCAAAAAGTAAGAGAATTTTTCTCTAGACACTTTTTTGACACTTGCTCATATGGATTAACTTACCAATTGCAAGAAAACCCAGCAATATCAACGTCTTGGATTAGTTGATTATTAAGGTACAAACGGAGAGTGAGGGATTCGAACCCTCGAGACGCTTGTGGCGCCTACACACTTTCCAGGCGTGCTCCTTCGGCCAACTCGGACAACTCTCCACAAACAAAAAAATCAGAAGCGATATTTCACCTCTGATTATATGACCCCTACGGGATTCGAACCCGTGTTACCGCCGTGAAAGGGCGGTGTCTTAACCGCTTGACCAAGGGGCCTTATGGCTCCACAGGTAGGACTCGAACCTACGACCGATCGGTTAACAGCCGATAGCTCTACCACTGAGCTACTGTGGAATAATAATGGAGCGGGTGATCGGAATCGAACCGACAACATCAGCTTGGAAGGCTGAGGTTTTACCACTAAACTACACCCGCTTAAGTAAATAATATATATATGGGGCGACTGATGGGAATCGAACCCACGAATGTCGGAACCACAATCCGATGCGTTAACCACTTCGCCACAATCGCCATACTTGTTTAAAAAAGTATGGCTCAGGACGGAATCGAACCGCCGACACAAGGATTTTCAGTCCTTTGCTCTACCGACTGAGCTACTGAGCCAAAATATAAATGGCGGTCCCGACGGGAATCGAACCCGCGATCTCCTGCGTGACAGGCAGGCATGTTAACCGCTACACCACGGGACCATCATTAAAAAGTATTGCGGGAGGCGGATTTGAACCACCGACCTTCGGGTTATGAGCCCGACGAGCTACCGAACTGCTCCATCCCGCGCTAATAATAAGTAATTTGGCTACCTTATTAATATAACACATTCATTAATATTATGTCAATAAAATTTCAATAAATTTTTATTGAAAATGGTGACCCCTACGGGATTCGAACCCGTGTTACCGCCGTGAAAGGGCGGTGTCTTAACCGCTTGACCAAGGGGCCTCTAATTGAGAACTACTTAAGTATATATAGAAATATAAAGAACGTCAATGCTATTTCTTTACTTTTCTTAATAAAAAATTTGAACTTTTAACATCTATGTGACAATTGTCACTAAAGGGAGAAATAATCATTCAAAACACCCTCTTTTTTAACTTTAGAAGTGTCATTTATTCATGATTTTTATAGAAAAAAATTATCATAAAGTAGTTTTTTCGAAGTCATTGTGAAAAAGATGAATTAAAATTCCACGTTTTTAATAAAGTAAGCATTAAGTTTTATAGACAGCTCTATGTTGCTTGTTTACTCAGTCTTGCAACTTACAGCATCTCTATGTTGCTTGTTTGCTCAGTCTTGCAACATTCAGCCTCTCAACATTGCTTGTCATCCTCCACTTGCAATATTCAGTCCTTCAACATTGCTTGTCACCCTCCACTTGCAATATTCAGCCTCTCAACATTGCTTGTCACACCCCACTTGCAACATTCAGCCTCCCAACATTGCTTGTCACCCTCCACTAGCAACATTCAGCCTCTCAACATTGCTTGTCACACCCCTCTAGCAACATTCAGCCTCCCAATATTGCTTGTCACGCTCCACTTGCAATATTCAGTCCTCCAACATTGCTTGTCATCCTCCACTTGCAATATTCAGCCTCCCCCTCCAACAAAAAAACAGAAATTCTAATGTTAAATTAGAATTTCTGTCCCGCTTCCACGCTTTTCCATGCGCTTCCATACGCTTCCTAGCACTTCCGCGCACTTTCTACTTACTACTTTCTACTTCAAATACTCTATCATCTTGTCACTAGCGTTCTTAGCCATTTGTACACAGTCTGGTAATCCGACTGCATCAAACGACGCGCCTGTTATGATTAGGTTATGATAATTTTGATCGATATGTTCTTGTATATCTCGAATACGATCGATATGACCGACTTCATATTGAGGCATACTGTGTGGTAATTTCGTTACGATAAAGAATTCTGGTTCTCCTTTGATCGTCATGATTTTATTCAAATCATTTAAAGCGACTTGTTTCAATTGTTCTTCGTCTTTATGATGTATAATATTTGAGACTGGTTTACCTACATATGCTCTTAATAAGACTTTTCCTTCTGGTGTTGTATGTGGCCATTTTTTGTTTGTCCATGTACAAGCTGTGATGGCTGTATCACTTGTTCTTGCAATTACAAATCCAGTTCCATCTTTATCATTCACGACTTGGTCTTTATCAAATGCCATAACGACTGTTGCCACACTTGTTGAAGGCATATAGTTAAAGTAATCTAATTTAAGGTCATCTTCAAACCATTTAACGAAATGTTGGTGTGGTATTGTAACGATTACACCATCATATTCATGTTCTTCATTGTTTATCGTCAAAATTGTTTTATTATCTTTTTCTACTAAATTTTGAACTGGAGCGTTTAAATGTATTTGAACGCCTTTATCTTCAAGACTATCACGTAAAGTTTGAATAAATGATTCAAGGCCATGTCTAAATTGTTTAAATTGACCTTTTGGTTTTACTGTTACTTTTTTATCGGCATTATTTTTAGCTTTTTGAGCTATCATACCTTTTATTAAGCCGCCCTCTTTTTCTTCTTGTTCTTTAAAATGAGGAAATGTTGTTTTTAAGCTTAATTTATCGATATTTGCACCATATATACCTGCCATTAAAGGTTCGATTAAGTTTTCTAATACTTCATCACCTAATCTTTGTCTAAAGAAATGACCAATTGATATATCTGTATGCATCGGTTTAACAGGTAAGAAATAATCTAAACCTGCTCTTAATTTAGCTGCTGGTGAAATCAATTGTGTCTTAAGAAATGGTTTGATTTCTGTCGGTATACCCATAATCGAACCGCCTGGTATTGGATATAACTTATTATGGCTGTAAATATATGATTGCCCTGTTTTATTTGTTACTAAATCATCAGCAATCCCAATTTCTTCAGCTAATTCTGTCATAATTTTCTTTCTACCTAAGTAAGATTCTGGCCCTAGTTCAATTGTATAACCATCTTTACGATAAGTTTTGATTTTGCCGCCTACTCTGTCTGATTGTTCATATACATCAATTTCTGCATTTGGATAATCTCTTCTTAAATAATGGGCAGCAGATAACCCAGTTATCCCTGCCCCTATTATTGCAATTCGTTTTGACATACTTAACACTTCTTTCTTATTCGAATATCGAATTAGAATTTTTTCTTAATTGCTGATACCATTGCTTCTATAAATTTAGGATCAATATTTGGCATTGGTGGTCTGTGATATTTCACACCTAATTCATCACAAACAACTTTACATTCATAGTCATTATCATACAATACTTCTAAATGTTCACATACAAATCCTACTGGTGTATAAATAAAGTGTTTATAGCCATGTTCATTATATAAGTCTCTCGTTAAATCTTGAACATCTGGTCCTAACCAAGGTTCTCCAGTTTGACCTTCTGATTGCCAACCTACTGATACATGTTTAATGTTAGATTCTTCACTTAAAATTTTAGCAGTTTCTTCTAATTGATCAGGATATGGGTCGTTTGCTTTTTTAATTTTTTCAGGCAAACTATGTGCAGAAACGATTAATACTGTTTCATCATGACTTTCTTCTGGAATCGTTTGTAATGTTTCATCAATCATGTTTGTCCAGTAAGAAATAAATGCTGGTTCATTGTAGAATTGCTCAACGTGATGCATTGAAATGCCGTATTTATCTGCTTCTTCTTGAGCACGTTTATTATAACTTCCCACTGAGAAATTAGAATAATGAGGTGCTAATACAATCGTAACCGCTTCTTCAATACCATCATTATGCATTTGTTCAACTGCATCTTCAATAAATGGATGAATATGTTTTAAACCAATGTACAATTTAAATTCAACATCTTCATATGCTTCATTTAATGCGCCAAGTAAACTTTCGGCTTGTTTCTCTGTTGTACCTGCTAATGGTGAAATACCACCAATCGCTTTATAACGCCCTTTTAAGTCTTCAATTTGTTCATCAGATGGCTTACGACCATGTCTAATGTGTGTATAATAAGGTACAATGTCACTTTCTTTATAAGGTGTACCATATGCCATAACTAAAAGTCCCACTTTTTTATTCATCTTCTATACTCCCTTTAATAAAATTAAGCTGTTTAATAACCTATCTTTGTTGTGATTTATATTTTGCTGAATAATCATGCACAAACTTAGCAACTCTTCTTAATGTATCAGGTTGCACTTCTGGAAAGACACCATGTCCAAGATTAAAGATATAATTATGGTCTACTAAACCTTGATCCAATATTTGAACGAGTCTTTGTTCGATAACTTCCCATGGTGCTAGTAAAATAGCTGGATCTAAGTTTCCTTGTAACGTCTTAGTAATACCTTTTTCCCTTGCTTCTTTGATTTGTAAGCGCCAATCTAGCCCGATTACATCAACCGGTAATTGATTCCATTCTTCTATTAAATGGCTTGCTCCAACACCAAATGTTGTAACAGGTACGTTTTTTTCTTTAATTGCTGCAAAAATTTTATTCATAGATGGTCTAATGAAATAATGATAATCTTCAGCATTTAACGCACCTACCCATGAATCGAATACTTGAATCATCTTACATCCAGCATCAATTTGAGCATGTGTATAGCGAATTGCCATATCAGCTAATGTATCCATTAATTTAAACCAAGCTTCTGGCTGTTTATACATAAACGCTTTAGTCTTATTATAATTTTTAGATGGTCCACCTTCAATCATATAGCTCGCTAGCGTGAACGGTGCGCCAGTAAATCCTATTAATGGTACGTTTAGCTGTTCTTCTGTTAAAAGTTTAATCGTATCTAAGACATATTTCACGTCTTCCTCAGGATTTATTTGACCTAATCGATTAATATCAGAAATGTCTTTAATAGGGTTATGTATAACAGGACCTATTCCAGATTTAATTTCTACATCTACACCAATTCCAGTTAAAGGTGTCATAATATCTTTATATAAAATTGCAGCATCAGTATTATATTGGTCTACTGGTAATTTTGTAACATATGCACAAAGTTCTGGTTGATGTGTAATTTCAAATAATGAATACTTTTCTTTAATTTTTCTATATTCAGGCTGTGATCTACCTGCTTGCCTCATAAACCAAACTGGTGTATGAGTTGTTTTTTCTCCCTTTGCTGCTTTTAAAATTGTATCGTTAAACGGTACACTCATTTATTTCACCTCATTATAATCATTACAATCTATTTTAACATATTCTATTATAAAGACATCTATGTGTACAAAAATTCATAAATTATACAAAAGATTTCATGAATTGGTTGATTTTAGCGCTTACATGTTTATAATCTAATTAAAGAGATATAGGAGGTATATCATTATGAAATGTTATATAACAACAGGTACGTATCATTTTCTGCATAGTATAATGAAGAAACATCCAGATGAAGATATTCATCATTATACGAGACAAGATACGACAGTACTTATTCATGAAACAAATGGTGATACAGTATTTGCACAACCAAGAGAATATCGAATATTAGAATCAAAAGGTGTTTTTATCAATCATGAATTTATAGCAGCAAGCTACATTCCTGTATCTGATGAAATGCAACATCGATTCGAAAATCATTATGTAGATATCGACAGTCAATTTGATAATTTCGAAGGGTTCGAATCATTTAGATTACTTAAACCTCGAAAAGGCGATACTTATATGATATTAGTAGGTTTCGATTCAAATGAATTATATGAAGATTTCACAAAATCATCTTTCTATGCGGAATATTTCTCAAGAGAGGCTACTCGTAAATTCTCTGGTGCTGAACAATATTCAACAGCAAATTATACAAAGTATTGGTATAGACCTGAAGAAGATGAAGAAACAGAAAACGAAGAAGCATAATTATAAAATAAAAAAGAAGAAATGATTCTCACTGAGTCATTTCTTCTTTTTTATTGTTATTAATCTCTAAGTAGCTCTTGATGTTTTTTAATTTTCTTAATGGAAGAATCTATTGTTAACCAACCAACAATGAAGAATAATATAACGAAATAAATCGCTGTAACAAATTTCAAGATATATATGATTGATAAAATAATACCTAAGACAATCATGATATTAATTAAAAATTGATGATAGCCTTTAACAACTTGTCCTTCACTAACCGGCCATACTTGTGGCCACAATCCGTATGCCTGTTGTTTATAAAATTGAGATAATTGTAATATCAACAAGTACATGATTAAAGCACCTAATATGGCTGATATAACTGGCTGATCAATCCACCAAATTAATACAAGTCCGATAATCAATAATCTTAATACGATAAAGAATGCATCTTTCCCTCTTGCAAAACTTCTTACAAATAAGAATTTATACATATAATTTTGATTAAATTTCTTAGGACTCGGAACTTTTAAGAAGACATCTAAATATCTTCTGCGAACTGTTCGTTCATTTAATACTTTTACATCTGTAAACATATTAACGAATTTATAATAATTCATCTTATGATTATGTTCGATAGCGATTAATGTTTCCCACTGATAAAAAGTACCTCTATTGATATTTTCTAATAAAATAATTAAAGCAATCAATACGACAATAGATAATAGACCTGATAAAGCCCCTACTTTTAAAGTTGTGTAATATCCACTCGCATATACGATAAAGAGTAATACATTAATTCCCCATATTTCTAAACCATATTTTAACCAGAACCATTTCATCATCAGTCCTAGAATTGGAAAGATGAAACTCAAAACCATTACCGTAATATATAAATAAAATTTACCACCCATTAATTGATAGAATAATGGTAAACCGATCACTAATATCACGACTGGTAAATATAGTCGATTAAAATAACTATATGTTAGAGCTTTTCTAATATATAGCGTTAAGTGTTTCTCAAATGGTAATAAATATAATTTATCCGCTTCTCTAAAGAAAGTCCTCATCGGAAATATCGAACAAATAGATAATATAACCGAAAAGATTAAACGATAGTTAATATTTTGTGGAATGTCCTTTAACCAATTACTATATCCTAACGCAAATGCGCCAATCATAATGGTTAAAAATATTAAGAAATGACCATTAAAGATGAATTTATTGTAATTCATTTTCTCTAATACTTCTTCTCTTTGTCTAACCTTATATAAAGTATTTACATCATTCATACGCTTCACCTTGTGTTAAATGTATATAAATATCATCTAGTGTTGCATTAGTAAGTCCAGTTTTTTCTCTCAGTTCTTCTAAATTGCCCATCGCTACTAAACGACCTTGATGTAATATAATAAATCGGTCGCAATACCTTTCAGCAGTTGCAAGTATATGTGTAGACATTAATACTGAAGAGCCTTGATTACGTCTTTCTACTATTAAATCTAACATTGTTTGTATACCTAATGGATCTAACCCTAAGAATGGTTCATCTATGATATATTGCGTCGGTTCAACTAAGAATGCACAAACAATCATAACTTTTTGTTTCATACCTTTTGAAAAATGTATCGGAAAGACTTTTAATTCATTTTCAAGTCTTAGTCTTTTCAATAACGGCATTGCTTTTTCAAGTGCTGTATCTTTATCAATACCATATGCCATTGCAGTCATGTAAATATGTTCTTCTAAAGTTAATTCATCATATAAAACTGGACTTTCTGGTATATATGTAAGATTTCTTCTATAAGATTCTATATCTGCTTTAATATCTATATTATTAATGGACATCTCACCTTGTTGTGGTGTTAATAAGCCAAGTATATGTTTAATTGTTGTACTTTTCCCTGCACCATTTAATCCAATAAGTCCTACGACTTCGCTTGGTTTACATTCAAATGAGATATCATGGATAACAGCTTTTTTACCGTATCCACCTGTTAAATTATTCACTTTAATTGTCACGTGAACACACCTCCAAAATATATTGTAGCATGTTCTCAATGTTACATTCATTAAATATTATCTTAATCAGTGAGATGATATTACGAGCATGATATAATAAAACTAATATTTACATAGGAGATGATAGTATGTCAGAAACAATATTCAGCAAAATTATCGACGGTGAAATCCCATCATTCAAAGTTTACGAAAATGATTATGTATATGCATTCTTAGATATTTCTCAAGTAAGTAAAGGACACACATTACTTATTCCAAAGAAAGCTTCACCCAATATTTATGAAACAGACCCAGAAACAATGAAACATATAGCTGAAGCTTTACCGATCGTTGCGAATGCCATCAAGAAAGCTTTCAATCCTGATGGTTTAAATATTATTCAAAACAATGGTGAGTATGCTTCACAATCTGTATTCCATATCCACTTCCACTTAATCCCTAGATATAAAGAAGATATCGATGGTTTCGGTTATATTTGGAATACGAATGAAGATCAATTAGATGATGAGAAAAAAGCAGAAATCGCACAAACAATTCAACAGCATTTTTAATACACTGCATGTTTACAAAAATTCAGGGTATATATTTAAGTAAGAGAAATCAAGGAGGATAATTATGAAATTTTCAAGACTCGCAATTGGCGTTGGTGTAGGATTTGTTACAGGATTTACAACAGCCATTTTAAATACAGACCGTTCTGGTGATGCTTTAAAGACAGATTTAAAATCAACTGCTGACGGATCTAAAATTCAATTAAGTGAAATTAAAGACAATGCTATTGAAATAAAAGATTATGTATTAAAGACGAAAGACGAAAGCCAAATCGCCATTCAATCATTAAGTGAAGAAATTAAAACGATGATTAATGAATTTAAAGCTGATATTAACCCTAATATTGAACAAATACAGAAAAATATTGAAAATATTAGCAATCGTGGCAATGAAATTCAAAAAGAAATTCAAAATACTAAGCTTCCATTTCTAAAAAATTAGAAAACGTGTTAAAATTATTATATTATTAAAGTGTTATAACTAAGCATGATACATTAGTATCATGCTTTTATTATACAATCAAAGGGGGATTTAACTATGTCGAATGAATTGGACATGATTGAAAAAATGTTATTTACTCATAAGGTTTCACAGTTATCTAAAGCTTTATGGAAGACAATCGAGAAAGATTGGCAGCAGTGGATTAAGCCTTTCGACTTAAATATTAATGAACATCATATTTTAATTATTATTAGAAGCTTAAATGAAGCTACAATTTCTGAAGTGAGTAAATATGGTGTCATGCACGTATCTACTGTTTTCAATTTCGCTAAAAATTTAGAAAAACGCGGTTATTTAACAATGCCTAAAAGTCAGCACGATAAGCGTACGACTTATTTAGAATTAACGGATAAAGGTCTTGCAGTGTTAAGAAAGACATATTTAAACTATTCAAATGATACGAACAGATTATATGAAATTGCTGCAGATTATGAGAAAGTCATGTACAATATGCCAGAATTTACAGATGTGAAATATATCGTTGGTCAAATATATGGTAGCGACTTTATTCATCACATTGAACAAAACCATGAGCAATTAAGAAAATATCTACTTGACGAACAGTCTGAGGATGATGCATAATATCAAGATAAATCATATCTTAGAAGGTGACATTAATCATGTTTTTGTGTTCTAAATCAATTAATATACAGTCTCGTTATGGATTGCAGAGAATTGTATTAATTAGTGCTTTAGTTTCATTCTTAACATTTATCGTCACTTACGAAATATTCAATTATATACAAACAGAACCATTAAAGGACGATAAGTTTATACTATTCTTATTCGTCCTTTGCTTAATTTATCCAATTCATAAATTGTTGCATTTGATTGTATTAATGTATTATCGTAAGTCATTTAAAATGAACAAAACGACTAAAGCTAAACGTGCTTTACCTTTATATAATATTAGAGTAGATCAACCAGTTAATAAGATTGTATTTTGTTTTGCACTTATTTGCCCGCTCGTTACGATAACTACCCTATCCATTGCACTCGTAAATATAATTCCACAATATGGACATTACATTTTATTTATCATGTCTATCAATATTGGCATATCGATTATCGATTTACTTTATTTGAAGATTATTTTATTTACAAAAAAAGGTACTTATATTGAAGAAAGAAAAAATGGTATCGAATTGTTAACAAAACGTTCACTGGATGCCGAACATTTATAGGTTATTTTTTGTAATTAAAATAGCAAATATGCTATATTTATCATTGTATTCTTACAAAAGGAGTTCTATTTATGAAATCAATTAAAAAAATAGTGTTACCTGTAACACTTTCAGCATCAGTATTAACTTTAGGCGCTTGTGGTAATGGTTCAGATAATTCTGGAGAAACTTTAGTAGAAACTAAAGCCGGAAACGTAACTTCACAAGACGTGCTAGACAAAATGGGTAGTAACGAAGTCGCACAAAATGCATTTCAAATTGTACTTAACAAAGTCTTAAAAGATAAATACGAAGACAAAGTTGATACGAAGAAATTAGACGAACAAGTTGATAAACAAATCGAGCAATACGGTGGTAAGAAGAAATTTGAAGAAGCACTACAACAAGAAAAACCAGGTGCAACTATAAAAGACTTTAAAGAATCTCAAAAAACTTCTAAATATCAAGAAGAATTTATCAACGATGCCGTAAAAGTTTCTGACAAAGAGATCGATGAAAATACTAAAAAGGCTTCACATATCTTAATCAAAGTTAAATCAGATGATTCTGATGAAGGTTTAAGTGATAAAGCAGCTAAGAAAAAAGCTGAAAAATTACTAGCTCAAATTAAGAAAAATCCAGACGACTTTGAAAAAATCGCTAAGAAAGAATCACAAGATGAAGGTACTAAATCTAAAGGCGGCGCTCTAGGATTTGTATTGAAAGGTCAAATGGATGAATCATTTGAAAAAGCATTATTCAAACTTAAAAAAGATGACGAAATTTCAGATGTTGTTAAATCTCAATATGGTTACCACATTATAAAAGCAGATAAAGGCGAACCATCTAAGAAAGAAAAAGCTAGCCTTAAAGAACAATATCGTCAACTAAAAATCCAAAAAGAACCTAAGATCATCATCAATGCTTACAAAAAATTATTAGACGAATACAAAGTTGACTACAAAGATAAAGATATTAAAAAAGCAATCGAAGATAATATCTTAAACGAAAAAGCATTACAACAACAACAAATGCAAGCAGCACAACAATCATCAGCAAGCTAAAATTAAAAAGCTATGAAGAAACGTTAAACGTTACTTCATAGCTTTTTTTGATTATTCAATTCAAGTGCTTATCATATAAATATTATTACCTTAATAACCTACTCTAGTTTACCTTCCTTTTTCATCCTATTAAAATATTGTTTATATTTATCCATCATCTCTAATGCCACTTCATGACTTTCTTCAGGTTTGAATGATTTTCTATCAAAACCTATCATATCTTTTAAAATTTCATGTGCATAATCTGCAAAAATTACTGTTCCATCATCTTCAATTCGTTCAATACCATCCATTTTAGAAGATTCTTCATTTATCTTAATAGCTTCTAGTTCAGTAATTCCCTCTGGTAAGGCAAGTTCAGCTCCTTTGTTACTTAAAAGTATTGGATAACCACCAGGTAATCCTTTTGGTGATGGTGAATGAGTAAAAATAGGTGTTGGACTTAGTAATGCATACATATTCTTGATAGTAGAAATAGCGGATGTAGTTGTAAATTCTGTCCCTGGAGGGTACAGCTTTATTGAATCATATAATAGTTCATCTGTATCAAACTGATCAGTCACCTCCACATCATTCACAAGTATTTTCAAATAATACGGTCCTTTTTCATAACCTGCTTCACGTGGATATACCCACCATAAATGATGAGCAATGAGATAAACTTTAACAATATCCATTGATACTCCAAGCTTTCTAGAAATATTCAAACGTACAGCAGATTCAATTAATTCTACATTACCAATTCCTATAGTTGGAGCCAAACCTACTTTAGCAAGTACAGGGTTTGTTAAACATGATAAAGCTGTATTAATGACATGTGGTTTTTGACCAGATTGTTCGATACCAAGCATTAAATGATAAGCCAAACTAAGTTGGCATGGAAGCCATGCACCTAAAGTAGCTGAACTAATTCTTTGGTATTCCTTTTCAGGAAGTTGTCTAATTACATGCCAAGTTTGAAGTACTGCACAGTTAATAACAACATCTGGTTTATATTCTGATATTAATTTTGCAGTATGATTAATGTCGGTTAAATCTGCTTGTTCAAATGTAATTTTAGGATAATTCCTTGTAATTGCAGCTCCAATTAAAGCGTTGTTAATTATTTTCTCCGATATTTCTTTATTGAAATCACAAAAAACGAGTTCTGGACACTTTGGATCTCTCACAAGAAAATGAAGAATATGTGTACCTACTTCTCCCAGACCGAAAATCATAACTTTACTCATATAAATTCTCCTTTTTTACGGGACAATGTCCCGTTTTTTATTATATTACATAAAAGTAGATTGGATTTCAAGATAATAATCAAATTTTTCAGAAAATATACAATTGAATACTTTTTTATGTATAATTATCATTAATACTTATGACATAATAGAGGTGTATAAATGACTGAGAAAAACACAATTTCTTCAATTGAAAAAGCAGTTGATATTTTAGAAATTTTATCCCGTGAAAATAATAAGTCAATTAGAAGTTTAGGTGAAGATTTGGGAATAACCAAAAGTACATTACATAGAATTTTAAAAACACTAGAGATAAGAGGATTAGTACGGAAAGACTCGTCTACAGAGAAATATACATTAGGATATAAAATCCTAGAGTTAAGTACTCATTTATCTCTACAGAATGATTTAAGAAATATCGCATTAGAACATATGAAAAAGCTTGCTGATGCTACGAAAGAAACAGTACAATTAGCTGTTATTGATCATGAGAATATTTTAGTGATTGAAACAGTTGAAGGTTATGGACAATTACGTGTGTATGCAAAAGCCGGAGAAAAATACCCTATAACATACGGGAATTTTGGTAAAGTTTTTTTGTCAAAAGAAAATGATTTAGATAATATCTCTAAGTGGATAGAAAAATATCCATTACAACAATATGCCTCTAAATCAATAATGGATCAGAAGGAATATATAAAACATATTAAAGAGGTAAAGGAAAATAAAATATCAATTGGAATAGATGATCCTATTGAAGGTGCAATAAGTATAGCGGTTCCAATTGAAAATAAATGGGGAGATATAATAGCTGTTCTTGCAATTGCAGGAGTGAAAACTGAAGATAAGCTTAACAACTTGGATGAGCTAATGACTCAGGTAAAGCAATATGGGGTAAAGATAACACAAGAATTAGGGAAATAATATACTAAAATTAAAAAGCTATGAAGAAACGTTAAACGTTACTTCATAGCTTTTTTTGATTAATCTAAAGTTTCAGGTTTATAAAACTGTCTATTTTCTAAAGCAAATATGCGCTCTGTAAATTGACCTTTATCTACTTTTTTAAGATGTTTTTCAAACATCATCATTCTCGCATCAATATTATCAATAAAATGAAGAATTTCTGCTTCTTTAACCATAGGTAATTTTGGAGATCCATACTCTAATTTACCGTGGTGACTTAAAACTAAATGTCTCAATAAGAGGACTTCTTCCCCTTCTATATTGTGCTCTTTTGCAACTTGTGCAATTTCATCACTAACGATTGAAATATGGCCTAATAAGTTTCCTTCAACTGTGTATGATGTTGCGACAGGTCCTGATAACTCTTTAACTTTACCTAAGTCATGTAAGATAATACCACTATATAATAAACTTCTATTTAATATTGGATAAATATCACACAATGCCTTCGCTTGTCTTAACATTGTTACAACATGATAGCTTAAGCCAGAAACAAAATTATGATGATGTGAACTAGCTGCTGGGAAAGTAAAATACTCTTTTTGATATTTTTTAAGTAATATACGTGTAATTCTTTGTAATTTAGCATTTTCAATATCAAGTATATACGTCATAATTTCTTCTGACATATCGTCGATTGATAATGGTGCCGCTTCTAAAAAGTTTTCTAATTTCACATTATCTTCATCTACAGCCACTCTAAATTGATTAACTTTCATTTGTTTTCTTCCACGATAATCAATTACGTCACCTTTCACACGAATAATCGTTTCAGGTACGAGTAGTTGAATATCTTCATTTGTTACCGTCCATACTTTTGCTTCTATATCACCACTTTTATCTTTAAGATAAAGTGTCATATATGGTTTACCTTGAGCTGTAACACCTTGAGTTGCTCGATGTATCAAAAAGTAATGATCTACTGAGTCTCCTGGTTTCAATGTCTCTATAGTTCTCATTTGCTCTTAGCTCCTTCTATTTTTGTCAGCGTAATTGTTTGTTTCTGAGGTACATTTTGATCTTTATTACAAGTGAAATAAAGTATTTGAATATCATCTTTCATACTCATTAAATATTTAATCATAATTTCTTTACGATGTTTATCAAAATGCACAAATGCATCATCAACGATAATTGGGAATGGATAATATTTTTGTAATGATTTAATTAAACTAAATCTTAACGCGATATATAATAATTCTTTCGTTGATTGACTTAATTCAGTAGGATGGAATATTTGTCCATTTTCATGTCTCACTTGAACATTTTGTTCTTCATAAATAACTTGATTATATCTACCTTCTGTTAATGCTTTTAAGATATCTGTAGCATCTTTCACAACATAAGGTAGTCGCTTATCTTTAATTTGTTTAATATGTGCTTCGACTAAGTTTTGTAAATAACTTAATGCAGCCCAATCATTTGCAGTTTCATTCACTTTATCTTTAAGTAAATGGTATTCATGTCTTAAAGCTGAAAGTGTTTCATCCGTTTCCATATGATTGATTTGCGCATTTAAATCACTTAATTCTGCTTGAACATTTAAATAACGATCATTATATTCATCAACTTGACCTTCTAACTGAGTACGTTCATTTTCTAGGTCTGTTTTTGTCATATAACTTAGTTGTGTATTTTTATCGTAATCGTAATTTTGATTGTTCAATAAATCTGTTAAATAATTAAATCGTTTTAAATCCTCATGATAAGACACATAGGCTTTATGATGACGATAATACGCTTCTTCATTATATACACTAATAAAGTCAAATAATGATTGAATCACATTGTTATTTTCTTCTAAACGCGCGTTTAATGCATTTATTTCATTGGTTAATAATGCTTGTTGGTCGTTATTACGTGATTGAATATTAAATTCTTTTTGATGTTCGTCTAAAGCTTGTTTGACATCATGAAATAGTGAAATCTCTTGATAATGTAATCCAGCATGACTCACAATGCTATCCGCTTCTCTATAAAATGCTTCTAAAGCTGCTTGTTTCTCATCTCTTATTTTAGTAATGCGTGTAATTTCTAATCTATTTTGTTTAATTTTTCTAATTGTCGACAATGCATCATTTAATAATTGTGATGATATTTGATTAGATACATGTAAACTTACTTTAGTTTCTTTAAGTGCTCTTTCTTTAGTCTCAATAATTTCTTCTACTTGTTCAAGTTCTTTATTCAATTCACTTTGCTTAGTAGATAAAATCTCTTGAGACTGATAATAACTTTCTAATTCTTGTCTAATTTTCGTTTGTTCATCAAGATTAAAGTCTAAATCATAAAATTGCTTTAAGTGTTGAACTTTCTCTTCTAATTCATCTATTTCTTTAGAAAATGCTTGATCATGATTTAACTCTTTAGATTTAATCATAAAGGCTAATCCAACTAATACGACACCTACAACAGCAAATATAGCACTAAATACGATTTGTGATGCGATAAACGCGTAAATGGCAATTGCGATTAATAATATGCCACCAATACCAGAAGCAAGTCTATATTGCTTACTTCTCTTTTCACTTTCTTCTTTTTGCTTATTAAAGCTTTCTTCCATTTTTTTGTATAGTGATTTCTTTTCGCCAAGCTCTAGTGCTTTTTGATTATATACTTTCTTTTGTTCATAGTTTTCATCGGATACGAGATCATTATGCAATTTATCAACATTGTTAGTGTAACGCTCTTGTTCAATTGATAATTGGTTGAGCGAACGTTTAATTTGTTCGCGTTCTGCAACATTTTCTTCTCTAATGCGATTAACTTCAGCTATATGTGTCTTCATCGCGTCTGACGTATCAACATCTAAAAATTCTTCATTCCAACCGATATCTTGTCTAAGTAATTCATTATCACGTTCAGCATTATCGATTTGCTGGTTTAATTGTTTTAATTCTTGATGTTTCTCTTTAATATCAGATTCTCTTTGTCTAATACTATTGAGCGCTTTTTCATCTCGTTCAGACATAACTTTAACATTTTCTAAAGTATGTACGACTTGTCCAAGCTTTTCATTTCTTAACGTTAAATCACGTTTAATACTTTCATTTGAACGTACAGCTGATTCATAGCGCTCTATCCCTTGTTCAGGAAATTCATATGGTTCTATATTTAAATTACTTTCTAACTTCTTCCATTCAACCACTTCGTTATGTAGTGAAATTTCTTTTTCTTTACTCGTTAACCTATCAGTAAGTTTGCCGAGATTCTCTTTTAATTGATTTAATCTACGAGATGTTTTATCGCGTTCATCTTGAAGTCTTTCATATTCCGAAAGTTTCTTTTCTTCGTTTTTGATCTTAATTTCTAAATCATTCAACTGCTCTAATTGAACATTTAGCACTGGATTTTTACCATTCTTCTTGTATAATGCATCTTTCTCAACTTGCATTAAATCGCTCATACCTGTGAACTCAGTTGAACCTAGTGCACCTGCTTGAAGTAAATACATTTGAAGTTGGTCTTCAGTTAAGTTCTTATGAATATCTTGTAATCCTAATACATTAAAAGAGAAAATACCTTGATAAGTTCGTTTATTAATGAAATTCAACTTTTGTTTCAGCCATTCTTCATCTTTAACTTTACCATTAGAAAGATATACTTTAACGTCACCTGTTACGCGACCTTTAACTCTTTCTACTTCAACAATTTGACCATCGAAGTCTAACACTAACTTACCGCCGTATTGGTTCCCAAGTCTTGGTTCTAATCTTGGTTCATTTTCTTTTTTAGTTGGAAAGCCAAATAATATAGAATGAATAAACGCTTGTATTGTTGATTTCCCTGCTTCATTCTCACCGTATATTTGCATAAAACTTTGATCAAATTTTATTTTTCTAGACATGAGTTGGCCATAGCCATAAATTTCTAAAGATTTAATTTTCATCGCTTTAACCTCTCATTCTTCTTTTTAAAATTGCTTCCCCACGTTCAATAAGTGCTTGTTTATCAACATCACTAAATGGTTCTAAAAATCGATTTGCTTTTGGATTCATGTACAAATCACTGAGTGCTTCTTCAAGAATGTTCTCATCTTGTAAAATATCATCATTGAACTCATTCGCTAATGCAACTTCAGAATCTTGATCAAAGAATACATTCAACTGTTCAACGAAGATAAAGTTCGTTTGATTCTCTTCATACTCTTGAATCAATTGTATAACTTGGTTAATTTCATCTTGTTTTAAAATTTCATCATGCTTAACATAAACATCTAATTGATAAAAAGCCTTACCTTCAGTTCTCACGCTATCTTTGAATTTTTGTATCGCTTCGTATAATGCATGCTTACCTTTAGCTTGAGTTTCAATGACTGCTTTTTCAAACCTTATATATTGAGTTGGTTTGAATGATGCTTGTAATTTAGATTCATCACCTTCAACGAGTAAATAACCCTTTTCACCTTTTTCTTTAAAATGACGGGCTTGTATATTACCAGGATAATGGACTTGAGATAACTCACTAATCATTGCTCTTTCGTGAATATGCCCCAATGCCCAGTAATGATATAATTTGCTATTTAAATCTTCAATATTGAATTCAGTATATCTTTGCTTCACACCTGAAGCTTGTGAGTATGTACCATGTAACACACCAATATGTATCCCTTTGTTACCTGTAGATTCAGGATATTCATCAATTTTATTCTCATAACTTTGATCTTTTTGATAACTAAAACCATGTAAATAAACAACTTGCCCATTTTTCGTAATAAGTTGATAAGTAGAAACTTTATCAGAGAAGACTGTTACATTCTCTGGCCAAACTGTATGGACACCGACTGATAAAGGATCGTGGTTACCATGTATAATATAAACAAAAATTTGTTCATCTTGTAGTCTAAGAAATTGCTCTCTTAAAAACACTTCCGCACGCAAAGTTCTATTATTTTGATCAAATAAATCCCCTGCAATGACGATGAAGTCAACTTGCTCTTTAATTGCGTCATCAACAATTTTTCTAAAACTATTATATGCACTTTGTTTTACATCGCTTAAAATAGAAGGGCTTAAATAATGTCTAGACTTAAATGGACTATCAAGGTGTAAATCCGCACAATGTATAAATTTAATCATATACCTAACCTCTTTCAATATTAGCTCATTTCTTAATTATTATATTCAAGCTCAACCAATAGAATAATCAGATTTATAAAGATTTTTAATGCTTTAATTTTACCATATTCCGCGCGTATACGATACATCGCACATATAAGATTAAACAACAAAAAAGCGACATATGAATTGTTAATTTGGGAGATTGTAATGGATTCGTTATGAACACTTTCGGCTAAACTTGTTCGTAACGGGGCTCTTGTGAACACTTTCGTCCAAACTTGTTCATAACTGGGGCCTTATGAACACTTTCGTCCAAACTTGTTCATAACGGGGGTCTTGTGAACACTTTCGTCCAAACTTGTTCATAACAGGGCTCTTAATTACAAAACTCGGCCGAAGTGTTACTAACGCACTCTTTATTTGCACTTCTTACCAAAACTGCTAATAACGCCCCCACTATTTGCACTTCTCATCAAAACTGCTAATAACGCCCCCACTATTTGCACTTCTCATCAAAACTGCTAATAACACCTCCACTTATAAACATTCCCCACTCTATATAATCCGTCATAAAAATTTCCACAAAAAAAGCCGACAAAATCGAATGACTTTGTCGACTCATAAAAGTTAATTAACCTTGGTTTTCTTCAAGGCTACCGTAGATATCTTCTAATGGTTTCATTATAACACGGTTTAAATCTTGAATTAATTGACTCATTGCTTGTTCAGCTTGCATTAATTCAGCGATTGTTTCGTTTTGTTCAATTTCTTGTGCAGATTTTTGAGCTCTAGCAATATCTACTTCTGAAATTTCTTCGCCTTGCATTTGTTTAGTTTGTAATTCTAATTGAATTTCACGGAATTCATCGAATAATTTTTTTGTTTCTGGGTTTGCATTAACTTTTTCATATTGTTCTTTAATTTTGTTATATTCTTCACTTGCACGTAAAGTTTGTTCTAGTTCATTCGCTTTGTCGTAAATGTTTACTTCTGCCATAATTAATTCGCTCCTATAATAAATAAATGTATTAGAAAATCAATTCCAATAATACTGTATCATAATTCTAAGTCTTATACAAAAATAGCGATTATTCCTTGTAATAATCCAATAATTCCACCTAATACAAAGCCTAATAATGTAATTAATTTTAATTCTTTATTAGAGATTTCTATGACTAATTTTTCTAAATAAGATAATTCAAATCGGTCAATTTGATCTTTAATCAATTCTGCTAATTTCATTCTTTCTAAAATTAAGCTTATATTATCGCCAACTTTACCAATCATATAGTCAATAAATCTTTCTGTTCCTCTTCCTTCCATATATACAAATAAGTTTGGAACGAGTTCATCTAAAGGTGTATTTAAATATTTATTAACATTAATAGATTCTGTAATCTCTGTTGCGAATAACGTTTTGGCTTTTTCTTTTCTTTCGTCTGTTAAAACTTCTTGTAAAGGTTTAGCCATCCATTTGTCGTATTGATTATGCACTTGTAGATCAATCATATTTTTGATTTTTTCTTGTTTAATGACATTTCTAAGTTCTTTTTTAACTCTATATACGATGTCTTCCGTTGTCATAAACATTTGAATCATGCCAACCATTCTACCTTTTTGTTCAAAAAATTCTTCAACCATTGAATGAATATCTTGTTCGCCTTTTTCAGAAACTAAATATTCATCAATTTTTGATAAAATTTCTGGTGTTACACGATTCAGTTGAATGTTTAATTGTTCAAGTATTTCTTCTGGAATGAGTGATTTAATGTCGTCATTCTTATGAGAAGCATAATATTGATCAATCTTTTCTTTAATAGTAGATTTAATCGTTTCACTTAATTTCTCTTCTAGTGGATAATCAATTCGATCCACAAAGTTTTGAATCGTATATTTTTTCTCTTTCAAAGTATTAAATTGAACTTTAATCGTGTCTTCAAGTACTTTCTTCGTACTTGGATTCACAAGTTTTTCTTTAAATACTTCAGGCGTTAAGAGATGTTTAGTAACCATCTCACCTACTTTTTCTGATAATTCATTTCTTCTTTTTGGTATTAAGCCTGGCGTGAACGGTAATTTATATCCGAACCATCTAATTTCATGATATGGATGAAATAACATTTTAATTGCGATAAAGTTTGTAAATCCACCTATTAACGCACCAATTACCATCATACTAAATACGGTTATAATTGTTGTCATGGAAATTCTCCTTCTAAAAAAGCTACTTCTTTAGAATAATCCAAGAAGTAGCTTTTAACAAATATTATACAAATTTTAAACAAATAATGATTGCGTTTTACGTAAGAAATAAGTTTCTGCTTCACGTTTTTTCGCAGTACCGAAGATTGGTTGACGTTCTTCGTTTAATACTCTGTAAAGATCTGATTTTTTATTAGATTGTAAAATATAGCCAGATTTAGCATCAAGTGTTACCCAGTAAATATCGCTAGTATTGTCATGGTTTGGATATGCACAATGATGACGAGATATGATTTGAATAACTTCTAATGGGTCACAACCAAAAGTAGTATTTAAAACATCTGAATCTCTGAATAATGCACAAATTGATACACATGTCGTCCAGTTAGGTAATACTCTCTCTTTTTCAATTTGCACTAAAGTTTTCTTAGATAATCCTACTGTGTTCGCCATAGTATCTTGAGTGTATCCAGCCTCAATACGAACCATTTTGAATTTTGTTTGGATTATTGTTGTAAATGTTTGTTTATCCATCTATATCTACCTTTCTTTTTAATATTTATATTAATTGATTTAATATGTTGCAAAAATACACGATTTTTTCAAGCACAAGTAACATCATAATACATTTTTAACCAAATTAAAAGAGGTAAATTGAATTTAATATCAATTTACCCCTTTAATACACTAAATTGTTTATTCTTTTACAAATTTTGACTTTTCTCTTTCAGATAAAATTAGTGCACATGCAGCATCTCCAGTAATATTTACAGAAGTTCTTGTCATATCTAACAATCTATCTATACCTAAAATAATACCTATTGCTGCGGGGTCTAATCCGACTGAAGTCAGTACCATTGCTAACATTACAAGGCCAACACCAGGAACACCTGCAGTACCGATTGAAGCAATAACGGCAACAACAACAACAGTTACCATTTGCATAATTGTTAAATCGATACCTGATACTTGAGCTATAAATATCGTTGCGACACCTTGCATAATAGCTGTACCATCCATATTTATCGTAGCACCTAAAGGCTGTACGAATGAACTAATTTCTTTTCTCACACCCATTTCTTTAGTACATTCCAAAGAGATAGGTAATGTTGCATTTGAACTTGATGAACTAAAGCCAACTGTCATAGCTGGGAAGAACTTTTTGAAGAACCAGAAAGGATTCTTACCTGCTAATAATTTAACAGCCCCACCATAGATCACAAAGAAGTGCACTGCTAAGGCTAATAATACAACAAAGAAGTACATACCAAGTTGTTTAATTGCGCCAAATCCTGCGTTTGTAAAAGCTGTTGCAACTAGTCCAAATGTACCAATTGGTGCGAAGTAATTCATAATCATCGTAACGATATACATGAGTATATCATTGGTCTGCTCGAAGACTTTTTTCACCGCTTCAACCTTACTACCAAGTGCAATCATTCCTACACCAATAAAGATTGCAAATGTAATAATTGGTAACATATCTTGTTCCACCATAGATTTCATTGGATTTTGTGGGAACAAATTAATCAATGTTTGATCAAATGTTTGATTTTCTGGTGCAGCTTGATCTGATGATTTAGCTTTTTGTTCAGCACCATATTTTTTAACATCATCACTATTTAATAAATCTGATTGACCAACACCTGGTTTAAATACTAAAGCAAGTAACATTGCGATAGTAATCGCAATTGCCGTAGTACATAAGAAGAATGTAACGGTTTTTAATCCTATACCACCTAGTAATTTTGGATCACCTACGCCAATAACCCCTAATACAATTGAAACAAATACGACTGGTACTACAAGCATGAATATGAGGTTAAGGAATATTTGACCAATTACATTAAATACGTATTGATTTGTACCTTGAACGAAACCCGTTCCGGCAAACATATTAAAAATAGAACCAACTGTTATACCTAGTACTAAAGCGATAACAATTTTTAAAGTTAAGTTTTTCCTGACTTTCATATTAAACTACCCCCTATAAAGTAAGTAAAATCATTTCTCCCATGTAACATATTATACTTTAAGGGCTTTCATTTTGTAAATTTATTTTTGTAATTTTACATAAAAACGAGTAAGTATTGAATATGACAATACTTACTCGTAAAAATATTATATCTGTAATTAAATTAATAATTGGTGTTCCATTGCATAAACGGCAGCTTGTGTTCTGTCTGATACTTTTAATTTATTTAGTATATGACTGACATGTGTTTTGATCGTTTTTTCAGATACAAATAGTGTTTCTGCAATTTCTTTATTGGTTTTACCTTTCACCAATTCTGCTAATACTTCAAGTTCTCTTTTGGATAATTTATTTTCTCTATGTGGTTTCCGTTCACTTTCAGAAATAACAGACTGTACTTTTGGATGAATTTTCTTCTCACCATTTAATACAGATCTAATTGTTTGAATAAGCGAATCAGGTTCTACATCTTTAATTTCATAACCATCTGCGCCTTTATCAATCGCTGATATGACATGTTCTTCATCATAAAAGCTTGTTAAGACTAATATCTTAATGTTTGGGTATTTCTTCTTCATGATACTTGTGATTTCAATGCCATTCATATCAGGCATAACTAAATCTAAAAGAACGATATCTGGTGATTCATGTTGTTCTAAGTATTCTAGCAATAACACACCACTTGAGAAATCAGCTTGTATATTGAAATCTGGAACAGTATCTAGTAAGAAACTTAATCCTTGTCGCACAATATGATGGTCATCTACTAAGATTATATTATAACTCATGTGTGATACTCCTAACATTTAAAGTGGAATAGAAATCACAATTTCTGTTCCTTCATTCAATTTTGATTTGATATCTACATGTCCCTTCATACCTTGAACACGTTGTTTAATATTTCTCAAACCGTGAGATAGCTTGTTGTCTAAATCTTGGCTTTCAAATCCTTTACCGTTATCTACAATTTTAAATTTAAACGTCTTTTTATTTTGTTCTAGAAATATTTTCGCACTATTTACACCTGAGTGTTTATGGATATTATTTAATGATTCTTGAATAATGCGATAAACATTCTCTTCAATTGTATTTGGCAAATCAATAAGTCCTTCAACTTCGAATTCAGGTTCAATATGAATTAACTGGCTATATTGTTTAATAGCTGAAATTAAACCTTGTTCCAATCCTATCGGTTTCAGTTGCCATATTAGTGCTCTCATTTCATTGACAGCACTTTGACTCGTTTCTTCAATTGTTTGAAAAGCTTTTTTAGCCGCTTCTTGGTCATCAAGACTTTTCGCTGCGTGTGCAGTGATTTTTAAAGAAAATAACATTTGATTAACAGAATCATGTAAATCTCTCGCTAACCTATTTCTTTCATTTATACGAGCTGCCTCTTTTTCTTGATCCGTTAATAATATACGTTTAATCGCAGAGCCGATTTGAAATGCTACAGACTCTAGCAATTCTAAATCTTCTTCTGAATATCGCTTCGTATTTGGTGTCGCAATATTAAGCAGTCCAAACTGTTCATTACCAGAACGAAGTGGCACAGTTGCATGATGTGTAATGCCATCCGTCTTGTCATGATGTTCTTTAGTTGCTTTTACAATTCTTGAACAAGTAATAATATTTGAAGCTTTCGTCAGTTTTTTATTTTGATATGCTGTTACACACCAACACGTACCTTCTGTCATGTATTGGCAACTATTATGTGTTAAAGCGGGCGGTAACGCTTCTTCTGCAACAAGTTCATGTTTACCTTCTTCATCAATAAAAAATATCCAACCTGTATGAAAGTTACTGCCGCTTACTAATTTTTTAAGTGCGCCATGCATCATACTATACATTTCAGTCTCTTCATTTAAAAATTCTGCAATTTCTTTTAAAAGGCTTGTACGCGTCGGTTTTTCCATATCAATCACCTTTATTATTATTGATTATACGTAATATTATATACGTCATGTCGTCTATCTCTAAGATGTCTAACAGTTCCGTTTTCTCTACCTCTTCTTAATACTTCTAAGTCAACTTCGCCGATAGCAACCATTTCTAAATTCTCACCTGTTTCACTCACAATACCATCACGAGCAAAACCATAGTCTGATGGAGAATATATTGCTGAAGCACTATATTGGATATCCATATTCTCAGTTTGTGGCAAGTTACCGCATGTTCCTGAAGTTACTGTGTAAACTTGGTTTTCTATAGCGCGTGCCATACAACAATATTTTACACGTAAATAACTTTGTCTATCTTCTGTTGAGAATGGTGTAAATATAATTTTGGCACCTTTTTCCATTGCGATTCTAGCCATTTCAGGAAATTCACTATCGTAACAAATTTGAATCGCAATTTTACCACAATCAGTATCGAATACTTCAACGCCATTACCAGGTGATACACCCCACCATTTTCTTTCATTTGGTGTTACATGGATTTTATATTGTTTTTCGATAGAGCCATCTCGTCTAAATAAATATGAAATATTATAAATATCTTCACCTTCTTCAACGAAATGAGAACCACCAATAATGTTGATGTTATATTTCATCGCAAACTGATTGAACATCTCAATATATTGTGATGTGTAAGTAGTTAATTTTCTAATAGATTCTGCTGGATTACTTTGTTCATCAAAGCTCATTAATTGCGTCGTCAACAATTCTGGAAAGACGATAAAATCACTATCCGCATCGTATGCAACGTCAATAAAGTATTCAATTTGGTTTGCAAACTCTTCAAATGAATTAATTTTACGCATCATATAGTTTACTGTACATATTCTTACAGGTTCACTTGTTTTAAAATGAACATTACTTCTTGCTATGTAATCAGGATTATTCCATTCCATCAAAGTAGCAAATTTCATACTTTTAACATCATCATTTAAATAATTTGGATTAATACGCATTAACGTAAAATCATTCATCAATTGAAATGTTAATACTGGATCTTTAATACGATGTTTAATAACACCTTGTACGTATTCACGTGGTGTTAATTCATCACTATATTGATGATAGTTTGGAATTCTACCGCCTATAATGATACTCTTTAAATTTAATTCATAAGCAATTTCTCTACGAGC
Source organism: Mammaliicoccus sp. I-M35 (assembly GCF_022386455.1). Classification (NCBI taxonomy): domain Bacteria; kingdom Bacillati; phylum Bacillota; class Bacilli; order Caryophanales; family Staphylococcaceae; genus Mammaliicoccus; species Mammaliicoccus sp. I-M35. Next base: position 52,605 of record NZ_JAJNIL010000011.1, read on the forward strand.
TTCATACAGTCTTGCGCCAACTTTCATCCCTCTATAATCAGGATGAACCATAACTTCAATACCATATAAATTGTGACCGTGATCATTATGGTTTGTAATATAACCATTATTCGTAATACTATCCCAAGTATGTTTATCATCATATTCATCAAAATTGATGATAAGAGAAGAACATGAACCTATAATTTCACCTTCAAATTCTACAACAATTTGTCCTCTCGGAAACATTCTTAAGTGACTTTCAAGATGACCTCTTTCCCACGGTTCCATCCCTGGAAAACATTTAGACTGTAATTCAATAACTTCATCAATATCATCAAAAGTCATCTGTCTAGTATTAATACTAACGTTAAATTCATTATTATCGATTGATTTTGACATGAAACATACTCCTTATCTCTTTTTCTTGTTATAATAATTATAACTTATTTTTTGTTATAATATAATTTTTCCCGATTTTGAGAGAAATATTCCTGGAGGACGCTATGCAAATTACAATACCATCAAAATTTGAAGGTCAAACAATCGAAGAGATGTTTAAATCTTTACATCTACCAAAGAAAGAACTTCACCTTTTAAGAATGTCAAAAGAACTTACGATAAATGACGAAGCATGTACATTAAGAGATACAGTAAATGCCGGAGATAAACTCAATATCCCATTATTTGACGAAACAAGCCAATATGTTTCTAGTTACCGATTAGCTGAAATTAAATACGAAGATGAATACTTAGCAATTGTCGTTAAACCTAAAGGTGTAAAGACACATCCAAACGATTTAAAAGAAGCAAACACACTTATGAATCACGTAATCTATACGTTAGATTCAGACTATGCTGAACCTGTTCATAGACTTGACCAAGAAACTGTTGGATTATTGTTAGTCGCAAAACACCCTATCGCTAAAAAAATACTAGATCGTATGTTAGAAGATAGAGAAATTACAAGAACATATAAAGCACAAGTTGATAGTTTATTACCACTTAAACCACAAACAATTGATATGCCAATAGGTAAAGACAAGTTCCATCCAAACAAAAGACGTGTATCACCTACAGGTCAACGTGCAATCACACATATACTTGAAAGTCATATGATTGATGAACATACGGCAGAAGTAGAATTAAAATTAGATACGGGTAGAACACACCAAATCCGTGTCCACCTTGCAGAAATTGGACATCCAGTTGTTGGTGACCCACTCTATAACAATAGTAAACTGAGAAAATTAAAATTACACAGCTATAAAATAGAATTCGAACATCCATTTAAAGATGAAATGATTTCAGTTACGTTAGACGATTAAATAACGCGAAAAGCCAACAAAGCTTTAACTTTGTTGGCTTTTTCTATTTATCGCTTTAATCTTTCTTTAAATTTATTAATTAAGTTACTTCTTTTACTCGTTACAGGTCTCCCTATATTTAAGTGAGACTTTCTCATTTCTTTCCCTGCTAACATTGCCTCATCCATTAACATTTCTTGTGAGTTCATATGTTTATTCCCTGCATCATTGTATTGATATACACCTTCATTATTTTGAATACGTCCTTTTAATCCATCATTGAGTTGTAAATCAACTATACCTTTTAAACGTTTAACTAAATTAGGATCTAATACTGGGAATAATATTTCTACACGTTTAATCATATTTCTTGTCATCATATCAGCTGAAGAAAGATACATTTTTTCTTGTCCATTATGGTAGAAATAATAGATTCTTGAGTGTTCTAAAAATCGACCTACAATACTGATGACTTCGATATTCTCACTTACACCTTTAATACCTGGTTTAAGACAACAAATACCACGAATAATCAGTTTGATTTTAACACCACATTGTGATGCTTCAAATAATTTTTTAATTACTTTTTTATCTGTTAACGAATTCATTTTAGCGATAATGAGACCATTACCATGTTCTTTATGAGACTTCATTTCTTGTTCAATATGTTCAACAAAGAAATCTCGTATTTCAAATGGTGCGACGATTAGCTCATTATAATCAGGCTTTAATGAATATCCACTTAAATAATTAAAGAAGTTAATCGCATCTTGCCCTATTTTTGGGTTTGTCGTAATAATACCCATATCTGTATATATTTTAGCCGTCTTATCATTGTAATTTCCTGTTCCTAAATGAACGAAAGGCGTCACTTTTCCTTTAACTTTCTTAATAACTAGCGTAATTTTACTATGTGTTTTAAGAAATGTCATACCATATATAACATTACAGCCTGCATCCTCCAACATTCTCGCCCACTGAACATTGTTTTCTTCATCAAAACGCGCTTTTAATTCAACAAGTACTGTAACTTGTTTACCATTTTCAGCTGCATTTTTTAAAGCTTGAATGATCGGTGAATCACTACTCACACGGTAAAGTGTTTGCTTAATAGCAAGTGTATCTGGATCTTCTGAAGCTTCTTTTATAAATTCAACAATCGGCTCAAAAGATTCATATGGATGATGGAAAAATACATCTCTTTCCAATGCTAATTCAAAAACATTATTTTTACTTAATGAGGAAGGTAATTGTGGTGTATAAGGTTTAAATAATAGTTCTGGGAATAAATCTTCTAATTGTCCTACAAGAGAGAATAACACTGTTAAATCTAGTGGACCATTAACTCTGTATATATCTTCATTTGATAACTCAAGTTCATTCATTAAGAAAATACTCTTCACTTCTGAATCTATATGTCTACTATCAATTTCAAGTCGTACTGCTGCACCACTTTTTCTTTCTTTTAAAAATCGTTCTATTTCTATTAATAAATCTTCTGCACCTTCTTCATGAATTGTTAAATCTGCATTTCTTGTCACCCTAAATGTGTACGTATTAATCATTTCATATCCCTTAAATAATTGTTCTATAAATAATGAAATGACATCTTCAAGAAATACAATATATTTAACGCCTTCATGTTCTAACTTAATAATTCTATCTAATAATGTTGGAACGGGTACGATTGCCGATCTAATTTCACCATCATTTAACCTAATATCTACAAACAAATTCAACATTTTATTATTTAATTTTGGGAATGGCCTGTATGCATCTATCCCTAACGGTGAAAGTGTTGGTAATATTTCAGTGTTAAATTGATGCTGAAGTTGCTCAATTAAAGGTTCTGGCAATCTTTCTGGTTGTGTAATAAATATTTTATAGCTCTTTAACAAATCTTTTAATTCATTAAATCGCTTATATTGAAGCTCGACGTTCACTCTATTTTTCTTTTCAATGCCGATAAGTTGTTCTTTAGGTGTCAATTGCGCTTTATTCTCTGGTTCATTAAAATTCATCTTAACTTGGTCTTTCAACCCCGCTACTCTAACCATAAAAAATTCATCTAAATTAGAACTATGAATTGCTAAAAATTTCAACTGTTCTAATAAAGGATTGTTAGGATCAATTGCTTCCTCAAGAACACGATAATTAAAGTCTAGCCAACTTAATTCTCGGTTGTTGTAATATTCTGGATTGTCTAAATAAAATTGTTCCGCTTGTGCTTCCATAATTATCTCACCCTTTACAAATTTCCAATCAAGATTATAAAATCACACTACTTCATTTAAACGTAAGTTTATTAATCTTGTGTAAATATAATATTAAGTTTTTTCGGTAGTAACTTTTCTAAATGTTTTTTCTGTCTATCAGATTGATATTCTTCAGCGATTGGGTCTGTAACATATTTGGCTCTTAATTCAAATTCATTTTTCTTTTCTATTAATGCCATTGATTCGATGCAATCGGTGTTGGAAACATTTAAAGCATGGGCAAACTTAATGATGCCACCAAGCTTTTGAATAAGTTCGATTTCTTCATCATCAAACCAAGGCGTCCCCTTTATGTAAAACTTTAATAACGTCTTGTTTTTAAAACTTGCCAAAAGTGCTAATTTAACCCTTTCTTTATGCGATAAGCCATTAATACTTGAATTGGCTATAATATAATACGTATGTTGTGAACTAGAATCTGCATCAATAAATGAACCTAAATAATATAAATATGCCGCTTCTTTAAATATTTCTCTATCTTCTTTTGAAATTTTGAAGCTAGTGATTTCTTCTAATTTGTTTAACAAATCTTCAGCTAATTTCATGCGCTGTTTACCATTTGAAGCATTGATATTATATTCATTTGCTATATGTTTTAATGCATCACTTGTGACATTATTTTTATTAAATGCCTTTGGAAATTCTTCTTTAATTCTTGTCATCACTAAACCTTCACGTAGACCTTTTCTTGAGAACGTAAAACGTTTTGCATCTGAGATATCGTATAATGTATTAAAAACAATAGAACTAGGTAAAATTATATCTGTACGGTCTCTACTTAATCCATCTAAATCTTTTAATTCATTTTTATCAGATTTTTTCAATACATCAAACACTTCTTCAAGCCCTTTTTTAGTCATGTCATAACCATGTACACCAGCAATTGGATAATTATTTAAAGACTGATGTATACGCGCATTATTTCGGGCAGATCCACCAATTCCAATAATAGGAACGTTTTTATCTTTTATCCATTTTTCAGATGCAAACTGTTCTTTAACATACTTCTCACATTTTTTTATCGCATTTTTATCATTATGATCTTTATCAGCGAAAAACATTTTCTCTAAAGTTACAACACCAAAAGGAAAACTTATTGCCTCTTTTAACTTTTTATCTTCAAAATAAGTAATTTCTGTTGAACCACCACCTATATCAACTGTAATACCATTATTTATATTTAAAGTATGTGTTGCTGCATAAAATCCGTAAAACGCCTCATCTTGTTCTGGAATAATTTCAATATCAAGCTTCGTTTTGTCTTTTACACTTTTAATAATTTCATTTATATTTTTAGATTGTCTTACTGCTGCTGTAGCTGCAGGGACAAGTTCTTCCACTTGAAATTTTTCGGCAACTTTTTTAAAACTATTTAAAGTTTCTACTAAAATATTGATTCCATCTTTATTCATTGTTTTATCTTCTTCTAAATATTGACTCAAACGTGCTGGTGTTTTAACGTTTTGTAGTTCATTTAAACCTGTATCTTTAGAGTATTCAAAAATAACAAGTCTTATAGTATTGGAACCTATATCTATTAATCCTAATCTCTTCATAAATTGCCTCCAAAGTTATATTTTGATACAGAAAAAGGTGCCTATAGCACCTTTTTTCTGTTCTTTATATTTGTGTCTTAAAGCTGCTATTATTTTTTAGAGCTTATCATATCTTCTGGTTTAATCCACTCATCGAATTGTTCTTCAGTTAGAAGTCCAGATTCAATTGCAGATTCTTTTAATGTTAATCCATTTTTATGAGCATTCTTTGCAATTGCTGCTGCATTTTCATATCCAATATGTGGATTTAAAGCAGTAACAAGCATCAATGATTGATTTAAATATTTATCGATATTTTCTTCAATCGGTTCAATTCCAACTGCACAATTGTTATTAAATGTCACAATACCATCTGTTAATAAATAAATAGATTGTAATGTATTGTATAAAATAACTGGTTTAAATACATTTAATTCAAAGTTACCTTGTGATGCTGCTATACCAACTGCTGCATCATTACCTAATACTTGAACAGCAACCATTGTTAACATTTCACATTGAGTTGGGTTTACTTTACCTGGCATGATTGATGAACCTGGTTCGTTCTCTGGAATTGAGATTTCAGCTAATCCAGCTCTTGGGCCAGAAGCTAACCATCTTACATCATTCGCAATCTTCATTAAGTCACTTGCTAATGCTTTAAGTGCGCCATGAACATAAACAACTTCATCATGAGCAGTTAATGCATGGAATTTATTTTCAGATGATACAAATGGATAGCCTAATTGTTCGCTAATTTGTTTAGCCACTTTATCGCCGAATTCTGGATGTGCGTTGATACCAGTACCAACTGCTGTACCACCAATTGCTAAGTTTAATAATTGACCTTTAGATTCATTTAATAATGATTCACATTTATCTAACATATATCTCCAACCACTAACTTCTTGACCTAAAGTTAAAGGTGTTGCATCTTGTAAATGTGTTCTACCGATTTTAATAATATCTTTGAAATCTTCTTCTTTTTTCTTAAATGTATCTCTTAACGTACCAATTGCTGGTAATAATTTAGATTCAATTTCATGATATAAAGCAACATGCATTGCAGTTGGATATGTATCATTTGAACTTTGAGACATATTAACATGATCATTTGGATGAACGGACTCTTCTGAACCTTTTTCTTTCAAGTATTCATTTGCAACGTAGCTCACAACTTCGTTCACGTTCATATTACTTTGTGTACCACTACCTGTTTGCCAAACTACTAGAGGAAAATGTTCATCTAAGTTTCCATTTAAAATTTCATCAGTAGCATATACAATGGCATCTTTCTTATCATCAGATAATTTACCAAGTTCATGATTTGAAATTGCTGCTGCTCTTTTTAAATGTGCAAATCCATAAATCACTTCAATTGGCATTTGTTCTTTACCTACTGGGAAATTCTGTTTACTTCTTTGTGTTTGTGCTTTCCAATATTTCTCACTTGGAACTTTAATTTCACCAAATGTATCATGTTCAATTCTGTAACTCATTTCAATACTCCCCTTTATTTCTTGAATTCATCATTCTTTATTCATCTCTATTATATCGTATAAAGAAAGCGATTTAAACTCTCAGTTGTCAGATAATTTAAATTAACGAAAAAAAAGAGACTGAGACATTACATTATGTCCCAGACTCGTTTTTTAAGATTCTTGTTCAGATTTCTTTTCTTCAAAAGCTTCATCATTTTGTTCTGATATTTGTTCCATTTCTTTACCTAGTTCTTTAACATCTTCTAGGTCTTGAACCATTTCATTTTCTTCTTCTAGATTTTTATTCAAATTTCTCACCTTCTTATGAAAATTGAATTGAGAAGTAAGATCTAACGTCTTCAGGTAACCCTTGTGCCGCTTCATTATCTAATACAACTGTTACCATTCTATGTTGTTTTAATTTAGCGGATTCAACAGAACCATTTGCAGGTTCTTGATATAACTGACTTACTGCTTTAGCTTTTTCTTTACCAGTGACAAGTACGATAACTTCTCTTGCTGGATGAATTGCTTGGTCATAGTCTAATCCAGTTCTGCTATCTTCAGTTAAAGTGACAACATCTAACATTAATTTGTTTTTCTTTTTGTCAGTATTAACTTTTTCTTTAATAAATGCTTCAACATCACTACCGACATCAGTTTTTAATACTTGTTTAGCAGGAACACCTAATTCTGTGTAATAATCTTCTTTACCATCAAAGTCTAAAATATGAATTTGACTGAAGTTCACAGGATTTTTCTTAACATCATCTAATAGTTCATCGAAAAATGATGTTTGCTCTGCTTCTAAATGTACGCCGACAACTGAAGTGCTGTCTGAATTAAATTGTTTGCGAACTACATCTGCAGCATATCGTGCAGCAATATCTTTTGTTTCAAATACTTTAAAGTTTAAAGCCATTTTGTCCACTCCTCATTTCAACTTGTCTATTTACAAAAATCATAACCTTTAGTCATTATCTATAATATACCCTTTTTTAATAGTAGTTAAAACATTTAATTCTGAATCAGCTATAACAAGATCTGCTTGTTTTCCAACTTTAATTGAGCCAATTCTATCATCAACTTTCAATCGAATAGCTTGGTTTAAACTAGCAGTACGCCATGCTTCTTCAAGCGGTATATTTGCAAAGTCCATTAAATTTTTTAAGCCTTTATTCATAAGTAATATACTTCCTGCAAGTGAACCAGTTTCTAATCTAGCTTCGTTATTTTTAACAAATACATCTTGACCACCAAGATCATATTTACCATCTTTCATACCTTTTGCACGCATTGCATCAGTAATTATGCAGAAATTCTCATTTCCTTTAGCAAGGTATGCTAATTTAACTGCAGCAGGATGAGAATGAATGCCATCAACAATAACTTCTGTTGTTAACCTTTCATCAGTCAGAGCAGCACCAAATACGCCTGGTTCTCTATGTGTAAATGTCGTTTGGGCATTATATAAATGTGTAATATGCTTAAGACCATTTTGAACTGCTTTTTCAATACCATCGTAATCAGATACGGTATGTCCTGCTGAAAAAATAACATCTTCATGAAGTGCTTTAATAACTTCCTCTGCACCTTCAACTTCTGGCGCAATTGTCACTATTTTAATCGCGCCATTTGCTTTTTCTTGAAAATCTTTAAATTTTTGTACTGTAGGTCTTGCAACAAATGCAGGATTTTGAGCACCAACTTTATGTTCTGAAATAAATGGTCCTTCTAAATGTACACCGAGTATTTCAGCACGTTTATCATCTATCGGTTTATAGTTTGCAACATTTTCTAATGCAGCATTGATGGCTTCAGTTGATTGCGTCATTGTTGTGGCCAAAAAGCTAGTCGTACCTTCAGATAATAATTTCTCAGATAATAGATTCAATGTTTCTGGTGTTGCATCCATTGCATCTTGGCCATAACCACCATGAATATGTATATCAATAAATCCCGGAAGTACGTGTTGACCATTCGCATCAATCGTTTGTAATGTACCTGTATATTCCCCTTCTTGAATATCGTGAATACATCCATTACGCACTTCGATATAGCCATGATCAATTTTATATGTTTCAGTATAAATTTGTGCATTTTTTAAAATATAATTATCCATATCAATGTCTCCTTAAAAATGTATTTAATTATTGCCTTAATTCGTATATAATAAAGATAACATAACATTACGAGGGGGCTAATTAAATGAACACGCTATTAATCTGTATGGTTGGTGTAGCATTTATTACTGCGATGTTAACTGCTGGTCGCGATTCTAAAGACTATGGTCTTAAGGAAGAAGATTTAAACAAAGAACTTGAATCTTTAAAATCAAATAATAATTAATAACTGAGACCATATGGCCTCAGTTTTTTTATTTCTATGATAAATTAGGATAATTTTGTTGTCTTAACGCTTCATAAATTAATATTGCAGCAGTATTAGATAAATTTAAAGATCTTACATTATCATTCATTGGAATTCTTAATGCTGTATCTTTATATTTTTCTTTAACCCAATCAGGAAGTCCTGTTGTTTCTCTACCAAATATAAAGTAATGATTTTCTTCAACATTACTGTAATCAAACTGAGTATGTGGTTGTGTACCAAACTTCGTTAATAAGTAATAGTTGCCACCTTCAGTCTTTTCGAAAAATTCTTCAATACTATCATAATAAACAATATTTACAAATTTCCAGTAATCTAAACCCGCTCTTCTTAACATTTTATCATCCGTACTAAAACCTAAGGGTCTAATTAAGTGTAAAGTTGTATCTGTTGCTGCACAACTACGTGCAATATTCCCAGTATTCGCTGGAATTTCTGGTTGATATAAAACTACATGATTTGTCATAATTTATTTTCTCCTAATCTCTAATCCTTTTATCATTTCTTCTTGGACTTCTTCTATTTCACGTTCATAGTGTGACATAATGAATGGTCTTGCCTCTTCACCTTGTATTTGACCGATAGCCCAAAATGCAGTACCTCTTATCATTGGTCGCGGATCTGTTAACGCAACATCTTTTAATTCTGGTATTGCACTTTCTTCATTAAAGTGAGCAAGTGCGACAATCGCATTTCGTTGGATCGGCTTTTTACCTCTCCATGCACCGGCTAAATGTCCATATGTATTTTTAAATTCTTTATTAGACATTTTAAGTAGTGGGACAAGTCTAGGTTTCAGTACCTCAGGTTCTAATATAATGTCATCATGTTCAGTATTAATTCCTCTATTTCGTGGGCATACTTGTTGGCATGTGTCACATCCATATAAACGATTTCCTATTTTATAGCGGTATTCATCTTTTAAATAACCTTTTGTTTGTGTTAAAAAGCTGATACATTTTTGACTATTTAATTGACCATTACCTACTAAGGCACCTGTCGGACATCTATCAACACAAATGTTACAATCACCACAACTATCAATAACTGGATCATCAGGTTTAAATGGAATACTGACTAACATTTCACCAAGATAACTCCAAGTACCTAGTTCTTCATTAATAATAAAGCCATTTTTACCTGCAAATCCTAACCCAGCTCTTTCAGCTACTGAACGGTCAGACAAGACACCAGTATCGACCATTGATTTAATTTCTACATCAGGCACTTTTTCTTTTAGGAATAAACTGAGTTTATCAAGGCGATTTCTCATAATTGTATGATAATCTTGGCCCCATGAAGCACGCGCAAACATACCTCTTCTATCTCCTCTAACACTTTTAGGAGCACCCTTTAATTTATTCGGATACCCTACAGCAATTGCTATAATTGAGCGAGCAGATGGTAATGATAATTTAGGGACTGTTCTTAACTCAATATCACTTTCTTCAAACCCTGAAGCATATCCTTTAGAATGATAATCTTCTAACTTTTTCTTTAATTCATCAAAAGGATCAGCAGTTGTAAATCCAATACTATCAATACCAATAGAATGTGCATAATCTATCACTTCTTGCTTCAATTGATCTAAATTCAAATTTATTCACCTCACTATCAAACATGCTAATACATTTTAACACATTTAATAAATAAATTTACGGTATTCGTATTAATTCAATTAAATAAGTATATAAAAAATTGCTTTCATATACTGTGTGGCAAATGGTATGGCAAATTAGTATTTAGCTTGTTTGTAGTGGGAGCTGTTGTGAACACTTCTGACCAAACTTGTTCATAACGGGGGTGTTGTGAACACTTCTGACCAAACTTGTTCATAACGAGGGTGTTGTAAACACTTCTTGCCAAACTTGTTCATAACGAGGGTGTTGTAAACACTTCTTGCCAAACTTGTTCATAACGAGGGTGTTGTGAACACTTCTGACCAAACTTGTTCATAACGGGGGTGTTGTGAACACTTCTGACCAAACTTGTTCATAACGAGGGTGTTGTGAACACTTCTGACCAAACTTGTTCATAACGAGGGTGTTGTGAACACTTCTTGCCAAACTTGTTCATAACGAGGGTGTTGTGAACACTTCTTGCCAAACTTGTTCATAACGAGGGTGTTGTGAACACTTCTGACCAAACTTGTTCATAACGAGGGCGTTAATTACAAAACTCGGCCGAAGTGTTACTATGGACCGCCTTAGTTACAAAACTCGGCCGAAGTGTTACTATGGACTGCCTTAGTTACAAAACTCGGCTAAAATGTAAACAAGGAGCTCCTTATTTGCACTTCTTACCAAATCTGCTAATAAGCGAACAAAAAATCCGACAGTGCCAAAGACTCTGTCGGATTTTTTACTTTATAATGTAATTGTTGTACCTATTTTATTAGAATGAGAACTTTTTAATAATGCATGGTCTGATGATCCTGATATAATCTTGACGCTTTTACAGCCTTCTTTTATTGCAGAAATTGCGCCCGTAACTTTAGGAATCATACCGCCATATATTTCAGTTGTTTCTATATATTTATGAATATCATTGATACTTAAATGGCTTTGTACTTCATCTTTAATCAGTACTCCTGGAATATCACTTATTAGGAATAAGTATCCTTCCATTTCACTCGCTATTTTATATGCAAGGCTATCTGCATTAATATTATATCTTTGACCTGTATTTCTATCGATACCGATTGGTGCGATAACTGGAATACTGTTCGAACATATATTAGCCAGTGTTTCTTTATTAACGGATGTACATTCTGCTACAAATCCATATTTAGAATCTAATGGTTTAATGTCAAATAGATTCATATCAATGCCATTTATACCTAATGCTAATGAGTCATGTTGATTAATTTGATACACAACTTGTGGATTGACCTCACCTATCAATGTACTTGAAGTTTGAAGTAACACTTCTTCATCAGTAACACGTAAGCCATCAACAAATTTACTTTCAATACCAATTTTAGTTAGTTGTCTATTAATAAACGGGCCGCCACCATGGACGATGATTGGCATATAATTTTGACTTTTTAAAGTAAGTATATCTTCTATTATCGTTTGACTTAAGTTGCTTAATACACTTCCACCAATTTTAATGACTGCATACTTCACTTAATGACCTCCTATTAAGTTCTATATAATGCATTAATTTTTACGTAATCATAACTCAAATCGCATCCGAAAGCGGTAGATGAATGATGAGAATCCCCAACTTTCGCTTCTATTTCAATTGTATCTTGCTCCATTTTAGCTTTTAAATCTAACTCATCAAATGATACATTCATACCTTTACTAACTAATAAATGTCCACAAAGCCAGACGTCTACTTCGTTAGTATCTACAGTATGATCTGCATAACCAATTGATGTTACGATTCTTCCAAAGTTTGGATCAGCACCGTGTATTGCAGTTTTCACTAAGCTTGAACCTACAATCGTTTTTGCAATTGCACTATTTTGAGCTTTCGTCTTAGCACCTTTGACATTAACTTTGATTAACTTCGTCGCACCTTCACCATCTCTCGCAATACTTTGAGCTAAAAATTGACTCACATATTGGACAGCTTGGGCGAACTTTTCCCATTCTGGATGTGATTTAGTTAATGTATGTTGACCACTTTCACCGTTAGCTAAAAGTATAACCATATCATTTGTACTTGTATCACCATCGACTGTAATCATATTAAACGTTTCATCAACAGATTCTTTTAGTAAGCCATTCAAATCTTCAGATTCAACATTTGCATCTGTTGTCATAAAGCCAAGCATTGTAGCCATATTTGGATGAATCATGCCCGACCCTTTACATGAACCGCCAATCGTAATCACTTCATCATCAATTTTAATTTGTACTGCTATATGTTTAGTCTCTTTATCAGTTGTTAAAATAGCTTCATTAAAATCAGAAGAATGCGCATTATTGAGAATATCAATATTATTCACACCATATTCAATTTTTTGCATAGGTAAAAATTCGCCAATCAAGCCAGTTGATGCAATTGCGATTTGATGTTCAGGTAATTGTAGTTTAGATGAAATCCATTTTTGAGTTTGCTTTGCATCATCTAAACCTCTTTGACCTGTACAAGCATTTGCGATGGCAGAATTAATAACAATTGCAGAAAGTTTGTGTTCAACATTAATACTTTCTTCAGTGACTTTTAATGGGGCTGCTTTAAAAGCATTTTGTGTATATACCGCTGCACAATTAGCTGGAACTGATGAATATAACCAACCAAAGTCTTTCTTTTCTCTACGTAATCCAACATGCATGCCGCCAGCAATGTATCCTTTAGGTGATGCGACATCACCTTCTTCTATAACGATCATTTCAGAGTCAATTAATTCTTCAGTCTTATCTAACATCAAATTCCTCCTATTCTATGGGTATATTGGTAATAAATTTAATCCTTCATCTTCATTAAATCCAAATAATCTATTCATGTTCTGAATTGCTTGACCACTTGCACCTTTAACGAGATTATCTATAACTGCAACGATAATAGCTTTTTGTCTGTCTTCATCAACATAAATACCTATATCGCAGTAATTACTGCCTAGAACTTCTTTTGTTGTAGGGAATTCGCCAAGGTCTCTTACACGTACAAATGGTTTGTCATCATATTTCTGTTTATATATTTGATGTAATGCTTCTTCACTTGTTTGATCTTTTAAATCTACATAAATAGTAGCCAATATACCTCTTGTCATAGGAACGAGATGAGGTGTGAATGTCACTTTTATGTCTGATTTCGAGACTTGTGATAAATATTGTTCAATTTCTGGTGTATGCTTATGGGAACCTAATTTATAAGCTGAAAAGTTTTCATTCGCTTCGCCAAAATGAACATTTTGACTTAATGTTCTACCAGCACCTGAAACACCAGTTTTAGCATCTATTATAATCGTGTCTTTATTAATTAAGTCACTTTCTAAAAGAGGGTGTAAAGATAAGAGTATTGCAGTTGGGAAACAACCCGGGTTTGCAATAATTTGTGTCGATGATCCATCTACATTTGACCACTCAGGCAAGCTATACACCGCTTCATCCAATACACTCTGAGGAGCTGGCTTTTCTCCGTAATATTTTTCATAAATTGTGGGGTCTTTCAACCTAAAGTCACCAGATAAATCGATTACTTTAATACCACGTTCTATTAACTTAGGAATAAAATTCTTGCTCACATTTGAGGGGGTCGCAAAAAATATTAAATCACATTGCACTGTTTCTACATCTAAACTTGTGAATTGTTCAATAATATTATTTTGTAAATGTGGATATGTTTCCTTAATATCTTGACCAGATTTCGAATGTGAGAATACATATTTGATGTTCACTTCTTTATGCTGATTTAATAATCTCATCAATTCTATTGCACCGTATCCACTACCACCGACTATACCTATATCTAACACGAAAACACCTCTTCTATTTTTAGTATTATAATACTTTAGATAAAAATTGTTTCGTTCTTTCGTTTTGAGGATTATCAAATATTTGTTCAGGTGTACCTTCTTCTTGAACAATACCTTCATCCATAAATATCACATGGTCGCTGACATTTTTAGCAAATCCCATTTCATGTGTTACGACGACCATTGTCATACCTTCTTTGGCTAAATCTTTCATAACACTTAATACTTCACCAACAACTTCGGGGTCTAAAGCTGAAGTTGGTTCATCAAATAAAATAACTGCCGGGTTCATCGCTAACGCACGAGCAATCGCTACACGTTGCTTTTGTCCACCTGATAATTTAGAAGGATAAACATCTGCTTTATCTTCTAGACCAACTTTTTTAAGTAATTGTTTAGCTTGATCTTCTAATTCGGATTTTTGTCCTTTTTTCAAAGTTAAAGGTGTTAGTGTAATATTTTCGATTACTTTTTTATGTGGAAAAAGATTAAAACCTTGGAAAACCATGCCCATTTTTTGTCTTAATTGATCCAACTTTGCACCTTTCGTATTTGTTAAATCATTATTTTCAAATACGATCTGTCCAGAGGAAGGTTCTTCTAATAAATTCAAACATCTAAGAAGCGTACTTTTACCACTACCAGATGGGCCGATAATCGCAACAACTTCCCCTTTTTCAATATTTAAATTAATACCTTTCAATACTTCATTTTTACCAAATGATTTGTGTAAATCGTTAACTTTAATCACTTACACTAAACCTCCTTTCAGCAAAGTACATCACTCTAGATAACGTAAACGTTAAGATAAAGTACAATACTGCTGCTACTAATAATGGTGTAAATGGATCAAATGATGCCCCTTGAACAACTTGAGCATTAAACATCAATTCACTTACGCCGATAACAGAAACTATAGAAGATTCTTTAATAACTGTTACAAATTCATTACCTAATGCAGGTAAAATATTTTTAATGGCTTGTGGCAAGATAACTTTAGTCATAGCTTGCGATTTATTTAATCCTAATGATCTAGCCGCTTCCATTTGGCCATTATCTACTGCGTTAATACCAGCTCTAATAATTTCTGCAATATAAGCACTACAGTTAATGATAAGTGCGATAATACCACAAATTAATGCTGATAAATCTAATCCAAGTACTGCTGTTGTACCGAAATAAACTAAAAATACTTGAACAAGTAATGGTGTACCTCTTATAAATTCAATGTAAACTGAAGCAATCGATTTAAATATCTTACTATTACTTAATTTCATAAGTGCTAAGAAGCAACCAATTAATGCCCCTGCTACTACACCTAAGAATGATAATAAAATCGTATACCCTACACCGTGTAAGAAATATGAACCATATTTACTGAAGAAAGAACCATCATCGAACATTGCTTCTGTTGCTTTATCTTGATAGTCTTTAATCAAATTATTGTCTCGAACTTCTTTAACACTCTTATTAACTCTCTTCATTAATTCTGGTGAATTTTTCGGTAATGCAATAGCTGTTGTCTTGTCTGCATCTGAAAATGTTACATCTGAATATGTTAAATTAGGGTTCTTCTCTAAATATGCATCAGCAACAGGTCCTTCAATAATCATGCCGTCAACCTTTCCAGAATTAAGTGACATAATAACTTCCGGTACTCTCGTTAATGAGCTAACTTGAGATTCTGGCATTTCTGTTTTTGCCAATTCTTCTTGAGTCGTTTGCTTTTGCACACCGACCATTTTTCCTTTAAAATCATCAATCGTTTTTAATTTGTCTTTATCTTTTTTCTGTATAATCATTCTTTGGTTAACTTCCATATAATCATCAGAAAAATCAACTTGTTTCTTTCTCTCAGGAGTTGGAGCCATACCAGAAATAATCATGTCGATTTTTCCAGTTTTTAAAGCACCTAGTAAACTATCAAATTGCATATTCACAATCTTAAGTTTAATATCATTGTCTTTTGCAATTTTTTTAGCAAGTTCTATATCTATCCCAGCATATTCACGTTCACCATCTTTAGTATGCTCAAACTCATAAGGTGCATAATCTGCTGATAAGCCTACTCTTAACTCGCCTCGTTCTTTAGCTTTATCCCATTGATCAGTTTCTGCAGCTTGTGACTTTATGGGGGCTAAATAAGGAATTGTAAGTAGTAAACAAATTGTTGCTATAACTACTTTAGTAAATACATTTCTTTTCAAATTCGTTACCTCCTGAATTAATAATATTCATTATTATACGCATTTATGAAATTTTATGCAATAACTTTTTATAAAAAAAGTATGAACGAACGTTCATTCATACTTTACTTAGTTGAACTTCATTTTCACTATATCCAGTTGTGATAACTTCAAGTGCACTATCTAATGAAATTTCAACCATATTTTGTACTGCGGTATGTGTATAAAATGCAATATGAGGTGAAATTAATACATCGTCACGTGACATCAATTCTTTTAAAGTAGGATCTTCAATTTCTTTGTCTGTATAATCATATGAGAAATATGCAAACTCATTTTCATATACATCTAAAGCGACACTATGTAATTTACCGCTATTTAATGCTTGAATGACATCATTAGTGTTCAATGTCGCACCTCTAGCTGTATTCACTAAATATGCACCATTTTTCATATATTTAATCGTCTCTTCATTAATAATGTGTGTCGTTTCTTCATTTGCTGGAACATGTAATGTGATTAAATCGGCTTTAGATAGTCCTTCTTGTAAACTTTGTACATATTCAATATCGCTTAACGACTGGTCATATGGATCATAACCGATAACTTCCGCACCAAATCCTTTAAATAATTGTGCTGACACTTTACCTATTCTACCAACACCTATAACCAGTACCGTCATACTTCTTAGTTCTTTAGCGATAACTGTTTCATCCCAAGTAAAGTCTTGATGTTCTACTTTTTTATTTATTTTATTAATGTTTCTTATTAATTCTAAAGCTCTACAAACTGCAAATTCCGCTATCGCATTTGGACTGTATGAAGGAATATTTGTAATTTTTATATCATGTTTAGCAGCTTCATCTAAATTAAACATATCAAACCCAGCCGCACGACCAGCAATTTGTTTAATACCAACATCTTTAAGTGCCTCATAAATTCTGTCATCAAACTTAAATAACTGTTGAGTACTCACACCATCAAAAGATGATAAAGTATGGACATTATCTAAAGTTAAATCCTCTTCCGTACATTCAATTTCATGACCATTAGTTTTTCCCCATTGATATGCATAAGGCTTTTCATCTTCTCTTATATTAAATAATTTAAATCGCATAATTCGTACTTCCTTTCAGTAAAAAATAAATAATGATTAATTCTACAACACTTTATGAAAACAAACAATCTCTTTTTCATAATATTCTTACAATTAAAAGTGTATCTAGTATGGTGAATAACATATTTATCAAGAAGTGATACTAATTAGCGTCCTTGTGAACAGTTTTGTCTAAACTTGTTCGTAACGATGGCCTTGTGAACACTTCTCGCCAAACTTGTTCATAACGACGTCCTTGTGAACACTTCTCGCTAAACTTGTTCATAACGATAGCCTTGTGAACACTTCTCGCTAAACTTGTTCATAACGGGTGTCTTGTGAACACTTCTGCCCAAACTTGTTCATAACGGGGGTGTTAATTACAAAAGTCAGCTGAAGTGTTACTATGGATAGCCATAATTACAAAACTCGGCTGAATTGTTACTATGGACAGCCTTAATTACAAAACTACTGAGAATTGTAATTACTGGTCTCCTTATTTGCACTTCTCGCCAAACTTGCTAATAACGACACCAGTATTTGCACTTCTCACCAAACTTGTTCATAACGACGGTCTTGTGAACACTTCTCACCAAACTTGCTAATAACGGCACCAGTATCCAGACAAATATAAAGGCTGAGACATTTTTCTTGTCTCAGCCTTCTCTTCATTCTAATTATTCTCTTTAAATAAAAACATTTCTTGATTATATTTTGGAAGTATTTTTAAACAAACTTTATGTACGATATATGCAAATACAAACGGTATGACGAAATATGCTACGCCTAGTATTAATATATTTAAGAATACTGATCCTTCCATAAATTTTAACGCGTTTGCTGGTCCAACAAATCCGGTATAACCAAACCCAGTAGACATTGGTGTACCTTTTATGCCGACGAAATAAGTGAGTAATCCACTCATTAGTCCATTTATGATTAATGGTACTGCGATGATAGGATTTTTGAAATATACAGGAATCATCATTTTAGCAGCTCCGATGATAAGTACGATATTGATACCTTTATCGTTTACTTTCCATGACCCCATTAAGAAAGTCACACATGCTGCAACAATCCCCATATTGCCAGCTCCTGAACTTAAACCATTTAAACCGACCGCAGTAGCAATTGCTACAACTGAAATTGGCGTTACCATTAATAATGCATAAGTAATCGCAATCAATATACACATCATTAAAGGATTCAATGTAGAAAATTGTTCTATTAATTTGCCGATTCCTTTTGTCACATTACTAACATATGGAAGTGTCAACATACCTATAAATCCACTGACAACTGAAATAATAATTGGCATAATCAACATATCTAAAGAACCAAATTTTCCTTTCAATTTAATCATCAAGTAACAACTGATAATTAAAACAACGATTAAATTGACGACATCCCCTATACTTACAAATATAAATTGACCATTTTGTATTTTCACAGCGCCTGAACCTATTAATCCTGCAGCGCCAATCATAACTGTATCAGTAGCTTGGAATTTAAATTGATGTGCAACAACGATGCCTATAATAAAACTCATCGCAAACTGCATAAGTAATAATGCTTGATTAAACATTTCTAATAGCGGATGAAACTGTGATAAATAACTAAATAACACACCAAGTATGGCGTTAGGTATTAATGCTATAACAATGCCTACACCTATACCATTTAAAATATTAAAGAAAAATTCCTTTACTGTGAAATGTTTATCCATAAAATGCCTCCTGAAATAATATGTATTAATGATATATGACTTTATTTTTATAGACAATGCTATTTTTACTATTTTACTTTACTTTGGTATAGTTTAATGTAATAGTTTAAATAACAACGTTGTTATAGGAGGATTTTTACATGTTTAATATGATTTCACAAGATAAAAATACAATTGTAATCAGTGACAGGCAAAACGAGCATTTCTTTACAATCCGCATATTAGAAGATTACTTAATCAATATTAAATCTTCTACAGAGAAAAAGATCACTTTACCGACTTGGACCATTACACCTGGAGATACTGAATTACCTTTCGAAGGTCTCTCTAGATATGATCAATCTAACTTTTCATGTCCACAATATGAAATTTCAGAAGAGCAACACCATATTATAATTAAGACAAAGTTATTAAAACTTATCATTGATAAAGAAGATTTCTATTGTAGTTGGTATGATTTAAGTTCATCTGACAAAGAAATTAAAATTATGCAAGACCGTAAGACAGGCAGTTATCAACATCAAATATCAAGAAATCATCCGACTTGTCATTATTTAAATAGAGATAAAAATGAAATGTATTTTGGTCTCGGTGAAAAGAGCGGAAAAGTAAATAAACATGGCAGACGATTCAGAATGAAAAATATAGATGCTATGGGCTATAATGCTGAAACGACTGATCCTCTTTATAAACATATTCCTTATTATCTCACATACAAAACTGATGAAAATGTAGCATTTGGTATCTTCTATGATGATTATCAAGACTCTATTGTAGATCTTGGGCAAGAGTTAGATAATTATCACGGTCATTATAGATATTATGAAACTAAGTCAGATTTTCTTGATTATTACGTTATTGCCGGTCCGACTATTCAACAAGTAACGACGCGTTTTAGTCATTTAACAGGTAGACCAACACTCATGCCTGAATGGAGTTTGTCTTATTCTGGCTCAACAATGCAATACACAGATTTGCCAAATTCAGATGAAAGACTGATATCTTTTCTAAATCAATGTAACACACATAATATTACGATTAGATCTTTCCACCTTTCATCAGGTTATACATCCATTCATGATAAGAGATACGTTTTTAATTGGAATTATGATAAATTTAAAGACCCAAAATCTTTTGGAAAAGCTTATACAGATCAAAATGTAGAATTAGTTGCGAATATTAAACCTACCCTACTTACAGATCATCCTTTACTAGATGAAGTATTAGCCTTTGATGGATTTATTAAAGATATGAATGGCCAACCGCTTCTTGTACAATTTTGGGATGAAAAAGGATACTACTTAGACTTTACAAATAAAGACACTATTAAATGGTGGCAATCAAAAATAGAACAACAATTATTATCTAATCATGTCAATTGTACATGGAATGATAATAACGAATTCGAAATTTGGGATGATAAAGCTAAAGTAAATGGTTTCGGCAATGAAGCAAATTTCCAAGATTATAAAGCAATTATGCCTATATTAATGATGAAAGCATCAAGAGAAATTCAACAACAATATCATAAAGAAGAATATCCTTATATCATTAGTAGATCTGGTGCAGCTGGTATGAGTAAATACGTTCAAACTTGGACAGGTGATAACTATACGAGTTGGCATACATTAAAATATAATAATGCTATGGCAATTGGGTTAAGTCTATCTGGTGTTTATAATTTCGGACATGATATTGGCGGTTTTTCTGGTGATAAACCAGAAGCAGAATTATTTTTAAGATGGGTACAATGTGGTGCTTATTATCCAAGATTTTCAATCCACTCATGGAATGATGATGGTTCTGTAAATGAACCTTGGATGCATAATGAAGTCTTATCTGAAGTTAAACAAGCCATGCACTTCCACGAAAAGCTTAAACCATATCTTCAGTCATTAGTTGTACAGGCACATGAGGCGTATGAACCAATTATTAGACCTACTTTTTACCAATTTGAAAGTGATATTAATACTTTTGAAGAAAATGAAGAATTTATGTTAGGTGAGCATATGTTAATTGCCCCTATCGTAGAAAAAGCTCAACTAGAAAGAACAGTCTATTTACCTAAAAACAACAAAGGTTGGATTGATTTTCATAGCGGCGAACAGTTTGAAGGCGGTCAAACAATAACTGTAAAAACGACTTTACAACATATTCCAACATTTGTAGTAAAAGGCGCAGAGATACCAGTTTATCAAGATGATTTAAAAACAATTGAAAATCTAAAGTTCTAAATAAATAAGAACCTAAGACAACATCGTCTTAGGTTCTCTAATTTTATATAGCATCTACGCCTTCTATATTATATAATGACACGGCGTTATTAAAGCAAATATCCTTAATAATTTCAGAAAGAATTTCATCATCATCAATGATTTCTCCTCTTTCCACACGTTTACCAATCATTTCACATAAAATCCTTCTAAAATATTCATGTCTTGTATATGATAATAAACTTCTTGAATCAGTTAACATACCAACGAAAGTAGATAACAATCCAACATTTGCGTATTCTACTAAATGTTGTTCCATTCCTTCTTTAGTATCATTGAACCACCATGCAGCACCTAGTTGCACTTTGACTTTATCTGAAGTAAAGTTTCCAGCTGTTGCTTGCACCATTAAGTGATCATTTGCATTATTAGGATAAATAATTGTATCTGATAATGCATCATTTTGATTTAAATGATCTAAAAATCTATTTAAGTCAGAAGAACTGAGCATATCACCTACACTATCAAATCCAGCATCTGGACCAACTTCTTCAAACAATAATGTATTATTGTTTCTCACTGGTCCAAGATGAAACTGTACAACCCAATTATATTTTTTATACGTTTTACTTACTTCGGTTAAAATATATCCAGATAATCTACTTAAATCTTCCTCATCTATGTGTTTACCTTGCTTAATTTGTTCAAAATACTGTTCAGCTTGGTCTTCAGTTACATCCACTTTAAGTACTTTAGCAAAGCTTTGATCAGAACTTCTTGCGCCATTTTTATGGAAGTATTCAATTCGTTCATTGAGCGCATTAATATATTCTTCCAAATGATTTATTTTTCTTTCTGTAGCAATTTCTAATTGATTAATAGATGCTTCTACATTATCTTTCGTTAAGGCGATATAACGATCCGGTCTAAATGTTGGTAATACTTTAACATCAAATGACTTATCCTCACGAAGTAATTGATGATATTTCAAATCATCACATGGATCATCAGTTGTACAAATGATTTGGACGTTGCTTCTTTCTATTAATTTTCTTGGAAGAAATTCTGGTTGTTGTAAACTTTCATTTAACTGATTATATAATTGTTCTTTATCAATTTTATTTAAATTTTCATTGATATTGAAATACCTTGCTAACTCTAAATGACACCAATGGTACATTGGATTCATGATACTTTTAGGCAATAAACTTATAAATGCTTCGAATTTTTCTTTATCAGTTTTGTCTCCAGTAATATACGACTCATCTATTCCATATGCGCGCATTAAACGCCATTTATAATGATCATGTTTTAGCCAAACTTCAGTAATCGTATTAAAAGGTTTATTCTCATAGATTTCTTTTGGATCTAAATGACAATGAAAATCAAAAATTGGAATATCCTTAGCTATATTGTATAAATCCTGTCCTTTTTCAGATTGAACAATAAAATTTTCTTTAATTAAACTCATAAATACTCACCTTTCCTATAGCCCAAGTAATTTTGGTAAAAATAACGATAATTGTGGTACGAACGTAATTAATAACAACAGTATAATTAAAATAATAAAGTATGGTATTAATGTCTTAATGACACTTTCAATACGTACATTTGCAACACTACTACCAACAAATAACGCACTACCTACTGGAGGTGTTATATTACCTATACATAAGTTAAATGCGATTACTATACCGAAATGAACTGGATCTAATCCAATACTTTCTGCAATCGGTAAGAAAATTGGAGTGAATATAAGTACTGCTGGTGTTATGTCCATAAATGTACCGATGATTAATAAAATTAAATTCATTAACAGTAATAATAAAATTGGATTTTCAGTTAATGATAATATACCGCCAGAAATCGCTTCTGGTAATCCTGTGAAACTCATAACGAGTGAGAATAATGCAGATGCTGTAATTAAGAATAAAATCATACCTGTAATTTCTACTGTTTCTATAATAATCGCAGGTATATCTTTAATTTTTAAATTTTTATAAATAAGTGACAGTATAAACGCATATAGAACTGCGACAGCTGCACCCTCTGTTGCTGTGAATATTCCAGCTACAATACCACCGATTACGATAATAATTAATAGTAAACTTGGAATAGCATCTAAAGTTAAAAATAATTTATCTTTCCAACTCACTTTTTCAGAAACTGGATAGCCATGTTTTTTAGCTAAAAAGTAAGCAACAACCATACAACCTAGGCCCCATAGAATTCCAGGAACGTAACCAGCAATGAATAATGCAGCAATTGATGTTCCACCACTTACTAGTGAATAAACAATCAATAATGAACTTGGTGGAATTAATAATCCTGAAGGTGCTGAAGCAATATTGGCAGCTGCAGAATATGATTTTTTATAACCTTGTGTTGTTTCCATCGGTGTCATAATTCTACCCATAGCGGCAGCAGCTGCTACACTTGATCCTGAAATCGAACCAAACAACATATTCCCCACAATATTCGTATGTGCTAAAGAACCAGGTAATCTACCTACTAACACTTTTGCAAAGTTAATTAATCTAAATGCAATACCACCGTTATTCATCAATATTCCAGCTAGTACAAATAGCGGAATGGCAAGCATTGTAAAGTTATCAATACCAGTTACCATTCTTTGGGCAGCAGTAAGTATTGTGACATCAAACGGGAAAATAAGTATTAACGTTAATAATGAACTTAAAATAATTGAAATAGCGATTGGAATACCAAATGCTAAAAATATTGCTAAAGATACAAATAATACGATTCCAGCAATTGTTGTCATTACACTTCACCGCCTTCATCATTTTCAGGTAACTCATTTGTTATAATGCCTCGAATTGAATAAAAAGCAATGAAAAGTCCTGATATAGGTAACGCACCATACATTAGCGCCATTGAAACACCTGTAGCTGGTGCATATTGAGTCCAAGTAAGTGCTACAATTTTAATACCACCGTATATCATCAAAATTAAAGCAACTAATAAAATAATGATATTCGTCAATCTTTCTATAAATAACTGTGCTTTAAGTGGAAACTTTTCTCTTATAAATAAAATGACAATATGTTTTTTCTTACCAAATACATATGCTGCACTTAACAATGCAAACCAGATTAACAAGAAGCGAATGATTTCTTCACTTGTCGTACTTGGCGTGTTCAATATATATCTTGTTATCACTTGCCAAACTGATAAAATGACCATCACAGTTATCAATACACCAGACACAGAAAGCAAAGTTCTATCAATATAATGTGTTAATTTATTCATTTTGTTCTGCCTCCTTAATCAATTTGTATTGTTTTTCTGTTCCTTTATTATTTTTAAATTCTTCTTGTAGAGGTTTTACAGCTTTTTTGAAAGTAGACTTATCTACATCATGGAATTTCACATTCATATCTTCTTTGGCTGATTTAATTGCCTCTTTAATGGCTTTATCCCAGATGACTTCATGCTTTTCAGTAGATGATCTTGCTGCGCTTTTTATCCATCCTTTTTCTTCTTTCGTTAAATCATTGTATGCTTCCTTATTCATAATTAAAATATCAGGAACGATAGCGTGCTCAGTATTATAATAATTTTTTGCAACTTCTCCATGTTTATTGTCGGTCAATGCTGTTTCATTATTTTCAGCTGCATCAATAACACCAGATTGAAGTGCTGTATAAACTTCACCAAATGCCATTGGAGTTGGTGTACCACCTAATGACTTAACTAGTTGCACACTTGTTTTACTAGGCTGAACACGTGTTTTTAAACCATGTAAGTCTTTATTCGTCTTTATTTCTCTATCTTTTGTATAAATATTTCTTAATCCTGCGTCATAGTAAGTAATACCTACAAACCCATTATCTTTAGTCGTATTAAAGAACGAATTTTGTACTTCAGGTTTTTTCATAATAGATCGGAAACTATCTTGAGATTTAAATAGATATGGCATACTAAATAAAGAATACGACTCAGAAAAACTTTCAAGTGCACTTGCTGACACTTTTGTAAATTGAATGGCATTTGTTTGTGTCATCTCAATTGCTTCCCGTTCACTTCCAAGTTGTCCGTTCGCATATATTTTAATTTTTAATTTGCCATGAGATTTCTTTTCTACTTCTTTTTTAAATTCTTCTAAAGATTTATGTACTGGATGTGTTGTTGATTGATTGTGTGCTAATGTTAAAGTCTTAACATCTTTATCTTGTGCGTCACTTTGTTGGCATCCATACAAAACAGTGAATACGCTTACAATTAACAGTAAAATTTTTTTCATCTCTCATCCCCCATTAATTTTAAAAAAGTAATCAAATTGACTACTTCTTTAATACTTATTGATAAGTATAAATCAAATGAAACAAAATAACAACGTTGTTATTTATAGAAAATGTGTACTTATGGTATAATATAGAAAATAATATTTAAAGGAGACTCACATGGCTGTAACATTAAAAGACATAGCAAATGCCTGTGGTGTTAGTTATTCAACAGTAAGTAAAGCGTTAAAAAATTCTCCTTTAGTTACTGCTGAAACAACAGAGCGCATACAGCAAAAGGCAAAAGAAATGAATTATATTCCTAATAATTCCGCTCGCTCTTTAGTCTCAAACAAGAGTCAAACAATTGGACTCATTTGGCCATCAGTAGACAGAGTTGCAGTTTCAACTCTTGTTTCAGAAATCAATAACTTTTTAAAGAATACTGGATATTTTATGTCAGTATCAATCGATGATGTGGAAACTGCTGCACATAAATTTTTAGAATTACGATTTGATGGCATCATCGTATTTGATGAAGGAGAAGCTTCTACCTTACCAAGTATCATTAGTTCAAATATCCCAGTAGTTGCCTATGGTACAGACCGAGAGCTCGAATATCCTATTGTAAATGTTAATCATAAACAAGCAATGATTCTTTCTTTAGATGATTTAATGCAAAATAATATAACAAATATTTGCTATATTGGGGATCTCAACACTGATGATATTCGACAAATTATAAAGAAAGAAACTTTTGAACGTTATTGTAAAGAACACAATCTTGAATATAATATGATTGATTCAAGAGGACTATCTGCTGAAGATACATTTTTTGCATTAAAATCATATTTGACTAATCATACGTTGCCAGAAGGTATCATTTGCGGAAGTTACGATATTACTTTAGGACTCGTTCACACTTTAAAAGATTCACTTGATCAACATATTGTGTACTCATACGACAACGTACCTCAATTTGACCATATGGATACAGTGATTCATTCAGTCGGTGTCCCTACTAAGAATATTGCTGAAGCGTTAGTTAATATCCTTATCAATGCAATTGAATCTAAGGAAAATCAACCAAATGTCTATCATCTTGAGCCTGAATTAGTAAAGCGGAAATAAAGACAAAAAATGACTACAAAATTGTAGTCATTTTTTTACTGTTGTTCCTTGATGGAATCTCATCTTCCACTCAGATTGTTTTCTAATCCATAATGTACTCCGCTTAGTTGTTATATGATCAGTTTTATTGATTAATTCATAAGTGGTTAGTACAATACCTTTTTGAATTTTTTCAACTATAAAATCCGAAATCTCATAATCAAATGTATGTAAAGTGCCCTCTTCAATATCTCGTTTATATATCATTCTGCCAGACTTACCTATTTCTTTAAAATCATCATCAAGTAAATTTAAGATAAACGACTTATCCTTTCTATTACTCGCATCCAAATGTGCACATTCTAATTCATAAAATTGCTGTTTAATAAATTACACCTACTTTATTTTTGTAAATATAGTTCAACTTATATGCTAAAATAATAACATAGTAATAAGTATAATCGAGGGGGTAAGTAAATGACAAATTTAAAAGAAGTAGCTAAACGAGCTGGCGTTTCACCAAGTACCGTATCACGAGTAATTAATAACCACCCTTATGTTAATGAAGAAAAAAGACAAAAAGTACTTGATACTATAGAAGAATTAAATTATATACCAAATATCAATGCAATTCATTTAAAAAAAGGTAAAACAAATTTAATAGGTGTTGTATTACCGTTCTCTAATCATCCCTACTTTTCGCAATTAATTCAAGGTATTTCTGAAGAAGCGATTAAATCAAACAAAAAAATTGTTTTATTCCAAACTGCCTATGATACTGATCAAGAAATTGACGCTTTGGAAATGTTAAAATTAAAACAAATAGACGCACTTATTATTTGTTCAAGGAATATTTCATTAAATATAGTTGAACAGTACATAGAGTATGGACCAATTTCTATATTCGAAAATATTTCAAACTCCAAATTTAGAACAACATATATTGATCACTACAACGCCTTCAAACAAGCATTAAATCATCTATACAATAACGGACATAGACATATTGCATGTGCCATAAATAGAAGAAATAGCACTAGTTCAATTTTAAGAATAAAAGCATATAAAGACTTTTGCAGTGAGAATGCTTTACCCTTCAATGATCAAGATATATTTGAGAATTTTGTATTATTAGAAGATGGTCAAAGACTTGCTCAAGAAATTGATAATAAAGAAAATCCACCTACAGCAATTGTTGTTTCTGGAGATAACACAGCTGCAGGATTGTTTATTAGTTTAAATGACGAACAAAAGAAAAACATATCTATCATTGGGTTTGAAAATCATAAAATATCTAAATTGTTAGACCTTACTACAATAGAGATTCCCCTCTTCCAAATTGGTAAAAGTTTGTTTAATCAACTATATGAAGATAAACTGAATAACTATTTATTTGAGACAAAACTTATTAAAAGAAACTCAGTATTTAAATTTAACCATTGACATGAAATGCATTTCATAGATTATCCTTTAATCAATCACAAATATTAGGGGGTAATTAAAATGAACAAACAAAAAGTTGGTATTGATGGTTGTAATATTACTTCAGAAATTTATGTAGAAATACTTCAACACACTAGCAATATTGATATTGTCGCTTGTACTGATGAGAGCCTATCAAAAGCAATTAGTATGAAAAACAAATATGATATCCCTCAAGTAATGACAAGAAGTAAAATGTATAAAGATAAGAAAATTGATTATATTATTAAACTTTAAAAGAAACTCTAAATAAATAGCATCTCATTCTACTGATCTACAGTAAAAATGAGATGTTATTTTTTAAATCTACGATTTTGCTCATGCATGCTTGCCTAGGGTATGGTTCGAGCCTGTAGTCTCTCACTCATACTATTCCCTCAGGCGTCAGCACTTCACAAAATCGTTAATATGGTCAGTTCTTAAAGCTCTAACTGTGACCACAAAGTGACCAAAAATTTGAACTTATATGTTTCTAAATGGTTTATTAACAAACAAAAAAGCCGTAAACCCAACGTTTACGACTTAAATGTTTATAAAGATTCGATATAATATACCGGTGGTCGGGTTCGAACCGACACGTCCTCAACGGACACGGGATTTTGAGTCCCGCGTGTCTGCCAATTCCACCACACCGGCTTAATAAAAATCCTACAAAAAAATCTTCCCAATGGAAGAAATAAATGGAGCGGAAGATAGGACTTACACCTATATCTCATTCCGGGAAGGAATGTATTCTAAGAGTTGAAATACTCCCGCATTTTAATAAATAAAAGTATTAATAATAATGGAGCGGAAGATAGGACTTGCACCTATATCTCATTCCGGGAAGGAATGTATTCTAAAAGTTGAAATACTCCCGCAAAGTTATTAATGGAGGCGGCAACCGGATTTGAACCGGTGAATAGAGGTTTTGCAGACCTCGGCCTTACCACTTGGCTATGCCGCCAGACTACTGGGCTAGCTGGATTCGAACCAGCGAGTGACGGAGTCAAAGTCCGTTGCCTTACCGCTTGGCTATAGCCCATTAATATAAAATAAGGGCGGCTGATGGGAATCGAACCCACGAGTGTCGGAACCACAATCCGATGCGTTAACCACTTCGCCACAGCCGCCATGGCAGGGGCAGTAGGAATCGAACCCACACCAAAGGTTTTGGAGACCTCTATTCTACCGTTGAACTATGCCCCTATTAAATTAAAATAATAATGGTGGAGGGGGGCAGATTCGAACTGCCGAACCCGAAGGAGCGGATTTACAGTCCGCCGCGTTTAGCCACTTCGCTACCCCTCCGTTAGATGGTGCCGGCCAGAGGACTTGAACCCCCAACCTACTGATTACAAGTCAGTTGCTCTACCAGTTGAGCTAGGCCGGCAAAAAGTTAAAAGATGGCTCAGGACGGAATCGAACCGCCGACACAAGGATTTTCAGTCCTTTGCTCTACCGACTGAGCTACTGAGCCATACATTAATTTTTAAAAAATGGCGGTCCCGACGGGAATCGAACCCGCGATCTCCTGCGTGACAGGCAGGCATGTTAACCGCTACACCACGGGACCATCATTAAAGGTATTGCGGGAGGCGGATTTGAACCACCGACCTTCGGGTTATGAGCCCGACGAGCTACCGAACTGCTCCATCCCGCGATAATAATATTAAGTTACAAATATAATGGCGGAGGAAGAGGGATTCGAACCCCCGCGAGCCGTTAAGCCCCTGTCGGTTTTCAAGACCGATCCCTTCAGCCGGACTTGGGTATTCCTCCAATATATAAGTATGGACCTTGCAGGACTCGAACCTGCGACCCAACGGTTATGAGCCGTTTGCTCTGACCAACTGAGCTAAAGGTCCAAAATTTAAAATATGTATCATATTGAAAATTTTAATGGCGGCGGAGGGGATCGAACCCCCGACCTCACGGGTATGAACCGTACGCTCTAGCCAGCTGAGCTACGCCGCCATAATGGTATTATTTTTAAATGGTGGAGACTAGCGGGATCGAACCGCTGACCTCCTGCGTGCAAAGCAGGCGCTCTCCCATCTGAGCTAAGCCCCCATTTAATATGTAAATTTTTAAAGAGTCGGGAAGACAGGAATCGAACCTGCGACCCCTTGGTCCCAAACCAAGTGCTCTACCAAGCTGAGCTACTTCCCGTAACCAAAATGGTCATTACGCGCCCGAGAGGAGTCGAACCCCTAGCCTCTTGATCCGTAGTCAAACGCTCTATCCAATTGAGCTACGGGCGCATATTAATATGGTGCCGAGGACCGGAATCGAACCGGTACGGTAATCACTTACCGCAGGATTTTAAGTCCTGTGCGTCTGCCAGTTCCGCCACCCCGGCA
>NZ_JAJNIL010000012.1:0-80059 GCF_022386455.1 Mammaliicoccus sp. I-M35
ACTATTATTATTTGGTCCTGTAGCTGAGTTAGCATAGTCTCCAGCACCTGTTTCAAACCAAACTTGTCCTGAAACTGAATTTTTTGCTTTTAAATCTACTGCTGGACTACTCAATGGACCTTGTTCATCATGGATCCATTCAGATTTGTCATTAGTCATGTAATCATTACCTGACTTAATTCCCATAAATATACCCGTACGTTGCATATTTGAACCAATTAATGGAAATTGACCTAAATTAGAATTAGTAATAGAGTCTACATATCTTCCAGGATAAAATCCGCCAGCTTGACGTATCATTGTCGCTGTAATACCATCATCAATTTCAAAATCTTCAATCCATAAGCGATATAGTTGCTTACTAGTCGCGTTATATTTATGCTCTTTTCCATTTGCGTCAGTCCAAGCCTCTCTTAAGTCAAATGCATATGCACCTGGACCTACTTGAGAACCATCTGAAGATCTTAATTTGTTAGATGTTGTAGCCATATATGTTGGTGATACAGCTCCATCTTTATCGATCCATTGTAAGTATACTTTCGTACCTTCAGGAACTGCTGTAAGTCCATTAGACATTGTTGCAGGCGTTCCTTTATCAACAATCCAAGCTCTTCCTGACAAAGTATTTTTAGCGTTAGTTGCGTCAGTTTGAGATTTGATATATCCATTCTTAATCGCATCTGCTTCGATTACTTTTGATTTATCTGTTACTGCTAATGTATTGATTAATTCATTTGAAGCAATATTTAAAGATTCTTCATCTTTTGGTGATACCGCTCTTAAAGCAGTTGCTAATGGTTTATTATTGTTCTGCTCTTTTGCTAACGCCTTGATTAATTCATATTGTAATTCTTGTTCACTTAAATTTTTTATATCTAAATTTAAATTACTGATTACTTCACGAGCTTGTTCATCTGAAACGTTGGCAGCTTTTTTATAATATATAACAGCTGTTTCTTCATCACGAACTTGTGAAATTGAATAATCATTATTATTGTAATTAGTTTGTGGCTCTTCTGATGCTACTTTGTTTGTAGCTTCAGCTTTTGGTGTTGTCTCAGCTTCTGGTGCTTTTTCTTCTGTAGTTGCTTCTTCTGTTGTCTTAGTTTCTGGTGCTTTTTCTTCTGTAGTTGCTTCTTCTGTTGTCTCAGTTTCTGGTGCTTTTTCTTCTGTAGTTGCTTCTTCTGTTGTCTTAGTTTCTGGTGCTTTTTCTTCTGTAGTTGCTTCTTCTGTTGTCTCAGCTTCTGGTGCTTTTTCTTCTGTAGTTGCTTCTTCTGTTGTCTCAGCTTCTGGTGCTTTTTCTTCTGTGCTTGCTTCTTCTAAAGATTTGCCAGATTGACCATTATCATCTGCTGACTGTGATTGTACAGAACTATTTTGTTGTTCATCCGCCTTTGCTTCTTCTCCTATTCCAAAAATCAAGGTTGCCCCAACTAAAATTGAAGCAGTCCCAACAGTGAATTTTCTAATTGAATACTTATTAAATCTATTAGGTATAAAATCTAATTTTCTACCCCTTTTTTTCATTGAACCAAGTCTCCTTTCAAATATATTAATGTATGATACGACGAATATTACAACTTGCCTTATCACATTTATATTAATCTATCAAAATTAGATTTTCAATATATAAATATATTAAAAAAATATAGATTTTATAATTGTTGTTGAGTACAATTAAAATTTATTATTATTTTTGTATATAAATTACACGTAGATGCGATTCTTTAAATATAATGATTTATAAAATTGTTAATAACATACAAAATATTTAGCAAAAAAATATAGATTTATTACTCTATATTTTAGGCGATATAGTCACTAGTAACATACTCCGATTTATGTCTATTCAATAAAAACTAAGGTAATATTAATATCCTTCATTTCTACTTTCACTAGATTTTATCTAAAATACTCGAAAAACAATTTCATACAAATCATACAATAAATTAATCTCTTTATTTATCGTTGAATTTTTCCTTTCTACAATCTATATTTTATGAAATACATTATATTTAATAGATTCGAGATTGGTTGTAATAATTTTAAGGGATAAGTAATGGTAAGAATACCTTGATAAGTATAGAGTTAATATTACATTTTGTAGTAGTTAATAATTATATAAATGTTTTATAAATATCTTTATATAATCATCTCAACATCAAAAGAAATTAAAAAAAGGAGGAATTTTTAAATGAATAAAAGAACTTTGTAGCAAATACTTTAAGAATAAGAGCTTGGCATTTAACAAACCTGCTTTTAGCACATTTGATAAAGGGGTTAACCAATTTAAAAATACCAAGTATATGATATTTCAATAAGTATAGGATCAGAAATGATGAAAAGTGAACTCTATAAAGAGACAAGAATTGTTTTTTTATAATTTATAAAGTGGGTAGTAATCGATTTTTCAAATATATCTTTTATATAAAACTAATCAAATTATATAAAAATAGTCGAGTCCATAGCACAGCTATGAATTCGACCATTTTCTATTATTTAATTGTCTACTTGACAAGGTACAATTAATATTATAACCGACCTGTTTAATTTTTCAAATTCAAATCTCATGATTTTATATGTTTGTTAATTTCGGATACGAGTGCTTGTACGCCTTTATATTCTAAATGCACACCATCATATGCGAAGTATTCTGAATGGTCTTTTGCTTTTTGATACCAATTGACTAATTGAACATTCTTATGTGAATCTGCTGCGTTCGAAAGTTTTTCGTTGACACTTTGTTCCCAATCTCTTGGTACGTGTGTATTCACGACATATACATGCGCATTACCAAACATTTTAATGAGCTTCGTCAAATCATCATATGAAAAATCTCCATTCGTACCAAGTTCAAGTACAACTTGTTGATTAGGCTTATTAAATGTACTGTATTTCTCTTGAACGAGTGGAATAGCATCATTTAAATTACGGCCGACTTTACCATCTATTATTGCATCTGGATATGCTTTGTGTATTTCTTCGCCGATATCAACCATGACGGAATCACCGATAAATAACATTTTATCTTGATGCTTTCCTTTATGATTAATGGTTTGTTCACTATTAACATTAATTTTAGGAATAGGTAATATCAAACTATTCTTATGGTCGTGATTTGAAACTTTAAACGTCGTCTTAGTATGATGATGTTGCGCTTGTTGTAAATAATCAAAATGCCCTGAAAGTATTGTTAACGTAAGACCAACTAATACTAAAGTAATGCTACTCTTAGCAATGAGTGATTTTAATTGAGCTTTTCCAGGTTTGAAATATGCTAGCCCACGAACTCTAATAGGTACTTCAACATAACGATATGAACATTCAGCTAACAGTAACGTTAATATGATTTCTATCAATATCATATAAAAAGGGATTTGCCCTTGAACAAAATGTTTATTGATAAATGTTATGACAGGATAATGCCATAAATATAAACTATAAGATCTCTGTCCAATCCATAACAATAAACGATTACTTAATACTTTAGATAATAATGTGCTAGGGTGAACAGCACTCGCAATGACAGGTAAAGAACTTAAAGAAATAAGATAAATGCCACCAAAGTATAACCAATTGTCATTGGATGAAACAGTCATCATAAAATAAATTAATAGCGCCAAAGAAATACAACCTATCGTTTCAATTCCAATCTTTAACGGCGTTATAATTTGCTGTTTCAATCTAAAAGGCGGCCATATGTATGCTAGTAATACACCTAATAACAAAGTTTGTAATCTAGTGTCTGTTCCAAAATATACTCTTGAATTATCAACATTCGGTTCAGCAATTAATATCATTAACAATAATGAAATAAGAGAAGCTATAAATACAACTAAAACAAAATGCCTTTTTAACTTTTTAATGCGAAGTAATATCATTAATAAAATTGGCCAAAAAACATAAAATTGTTCTTCAATCGCTAGACTCCATAAATGTTTAAGTGGCATCACTTTAAAGCTGTCAAAATAACTAACATGATGAAAAATATACCACCAGTTGGATACATAAAATAAAGCAGCAAACGTATCTTGTTT
This sequence comes from Mammaliicoccus sp. I-M35, assembly GCF_022386455.1. Taxonomy (NCBI): domain Bacteria; kingdom Bacillati; phylum Bacillota; class Bacilli; order Caryophanales; family Staphylococcaceae; genus Mammaliicoccus; species Mammaliicoccus sp. I-M35. The sequence continues at coordinate 4,038 of NZ_JAJNIL010000012.1, forward strand.
CACACTTTTGATAATGCTCGGTTCAAATAATAAAGTATATGTAAGTACAATACTTAATAAAAATAAGACTGCGGGCAGTAACCTTTTAATACGTTTCTTCCAAAAATGTAAGAGGTCAATCGTACCAGTCTGTTGATATTCATGGATTAATAAGCTCGTAATTAAATAGCCAGAAATGATAAAAAAAGTATCCACACCTAAAAAACCACCCGATAACCACTTAGGATTAAGGTGATAAATGATGATAGCTATAACAGCAATTGCCCTTAAGCCATCTAAACCATATAAATAACGAATTGAGTGTGACTTAATCTCTTTCGTTTGACCATTCATTTCTCATTGACTCCTCAATAAATTGTAAAAATTTCTAATAAAAACTATTGTATCATGATTTACCAAAGATATACATAAAAGGATAAAACTTGTTAATTACTCTTACATACAAGAAAGAGATATCAGATTGTTAAAGTCAAAAATATACAAAAGTAATTGTACTAACGATTAAGATTACAGAACCAAACCATTAGCAAATAAAACTCAAAAAATATACTTAGATTAATATACTTATTTTAAGTTTAAAATGTTAAAGATTTTTTCTACTGAGTTAACCTATTTAAAAAATTATCAAATTTTCCTAAAAGATTTTATAAAGTCTGCTCAATACTCTTCTACATTACTATTAAAAACTTTTTTTAAATTGCTAAACACAATAATCTTTCAATCCATGATTTCACCATCTCGTTTAATCAATTATTTAATTAAGGTTTTGAATAGCTGTCTTTTGTATTTTTATAGTTGGGATTGTCTGCTAACATAGATTTTGTGTATTGGATTTCACCTTTCAACATAATTCATTATGACATTAATAGATCTCAATAGCTTTATAAATTAATAGATGCAATTTTAAATATTGCTTGACTATCATCTGTATTTTATATGCCTTTTAATTAATCTATACAATTAATTGAACGAATTACTTTTTCTTCAGCCAACTTAAATAATTTTAAGAATCTTTCTTTTTTTCAATAAGTAAAGTGTTTACTTCTACATCCATTTCATCTTCCTTTTTTATTATACGGCTCGTTTGATGATTATATGCTGACAACAACATATCATCTAATCAATTTTTTAAGTCTAAAACAGAAAATTATCTAGTTTGACTAATTCTATATCATAATAATTCGTTAACATACCTCTATGTGAATATAAATATTTTAAAAACTTTATAGCCCTTATTTTTGTAAATAAAATAGCTATGACAACTTCATTTTTATCATTTTTAACACCTACAATATATACAACTTTTTTGTGTAAGGCTTGAAATATGCTTTTGTAAATGTATCAAATTCTTTTTCTGTAAGGTTCAAAAAAAATATTATTGCACCTTTTTAATGAAATAAATGGGACAGGGACACTTTTTAATATCTATCCCTGTCCTACAATATATCTTACACTGTTAATATTTTAATATTGCTGTTATTTTTCGTATTCAAACTTCTATCATTGACATAACTGTATTGATTTTCTAGTCTTTGAATTCTATAGGTTGACCCAATTTATTTTCTATAATCTCTGATATTTCTTTTCCTAATGGACCTTTAATTGCGAAAGTTCGTTTGGCATATGACCCAAGAACACCAAGTCCAGCTATAGCTGCTATTATACCTCCTCCAGATAAAAGAGATAATGTTAATAAAGAGGCCAATGCAAGCTTCCCTGTTTGTTTAAAAGGCTTTTTATCAAATATAACTGTTAAACCTATAATTCCAGGAGTATTTGTTTCTCCAATAATAATTAAATAATTACTTTTATGATTCTTGAAATGGTATGTTGTTATCTGCGCATTGTTTTTAAATATTTTTAATAGTTCTCGCTCATGATTACCCGACTTTTCAAGAATCTCATTTTCTTTTAACACTTCAATTTCTTTGTTAAATTTATAATTTTTATTTAAAGCTAGTTCTTTCAATTGATTTTCAAAATGATCTAAATTTTTTTGCTTATAATAAATAAAGTCCATAACCTTTTACCCCCTTACCGTTTAATCCATTCATTAGTTTCATCAAGATACATATAGCCTCTTTCTTCTAATAAAGATTTTGCCGCAAGATACATGGTATAATCACCATCATCTTCTTTTTGTATACCATATATTTCCATTAATTCTTCATTAGAACAATCTTTTAAAGCATCCCTTACCATTCCTCTATCACCTGTCGTTTCCCAGATTGCACTAACGGCTGCACCAATAGTCGTAACTGAAACATAAGCGGCTGCACCTATACCTTTGCCGATACCTTTTCCTATCGTTTTTATTATGTTACCCATTGCTTCGATTCCCTCCGTAATTAAAATATGTTATTAATGCTGAATCTGTTGTTTTAGATATGTTGATTGTAAAAAGAGTAATTCATCAATCACTTGTTCCCTTAAATCTCGTGGTGAAATCACACGTATTTGTGATCGATATAAGAAACAAAGTTGAATAGCCTCAGGCCTTGTCATTTTAAATGTCACCATAATATGATCTTCATCATAATTTTCAATCACATGAATTTGATAATACCGATGTATGTTTAACCAAACTTCTTTTGATACTTCAAATGTAATATAATCATGCTTCATTTCTTTTTGATGACAATCAAACGTTTCATTCGCTAATGTTAAATCCATTTTATGAATATCTGTAATATAAATTTCATGATTGAATTGATAAATGAGATGAAATGAAAACATTTGGTAATGAAGTGATATCGGTAATATTAAATGTTTATGATGCTTTAAATATCGATTTTCATTTAACGCTTGAACAGCGACTGAAACAGATGTACGCGTTTCTTTCTCATCATCAACTTCAAAATGATTTAAATATTGTAATAATCCATCTTGTTGGTCTCCATGATATTTGATTATCACCATCTTAAGATACTGATAGAAGTGACGACTTATCTTTGGTGTTGTCAGATAAAGACTATTTAAAATATCATACATAAAATATTGACTTTCACTTTTATCTTTTTTTAATGTATAACTTTCAGATTTATAGTCATACGTTATTTCACTTTGAACACCAACCCAGCTTTTTGCTTCATATAAAAAGTTACGAATATCATCAATATCTCGTTGTATCGTTCTCGGGCTTGAACCTAATGCTTGTGTGAGTGTCTTTTTATTAACATTTTTGTGTTGTAGTAAGCGATTATATATCGTCAACACACGAAAAACACGATCCAATGCGTCACCTCCTTCAATCTATATTCTACAAAACAGGTATGACAAAATATGTCATTACGCGAATCTTTTTCAAAAATATAGTAAAAAATACAAACGTACTAAAAAGGCGTTATATCGGGGGAATATAATATAAACATGAAGTATGAAGAAAAACGAAGTGTCACAATACGACTAATCCCTATCTTTAATTTATAAGGATACAATATTAATCGGCTTCATGTTGTACCGACTTAATGATGCCTTGTATGTTCTCATGAAGTATACATGTTAGGGTATCATCTGCCATATACATTTGATAAATATCATTCAATGTATTATGGTCATGAATAGATGCGATATGTGCGATAACCCCTTTTATCATCACTTCATATGTTTGTGAATCTAAAAAATGCTTAACGTTTTGCCAATGTGATAATGTCATTTATATATCCTCCTATATTATGTTGTCAAAAGCCATTCTTGACGTGCTTTCGGATTGAGTGGATGCATGATGTCATTTGTGGCGGGATTAATGAGTTTTTTCACTTTTTTCTGATAGGGTTTCAACATGTCTAATACATTATTCACCCTCTTGTCTACACCTGGCTTTTTACCATAAGCACCCCATGCAAGAATAACAACATCTGCTTCTTTGACCGCCTTCATCAGATGAATCTCTGTATGCTTATCAAAACTATTTTTTAAGTGCTTTAAATTACGAGGTGTATTAATATTGGAATATAAATTCACAAAATAAATCGTGCCATATTCATCCATTTCTGAAATTTTGTTTATAATCAATTGAGTTGTTAAATCTATTTGAAGTATCCCTGTATAACTAGGATACATTGTAATGATTGCGATAGATTGTTTCGTGTTATCCCATGTCTTCTTTAGTAAATAACGATGTTGATTATCATCACTGAATATCGCTTCTGTTTCTAATGTACTTTTAATATTTTGCACCTTTTTTACACTCCTTATTTAATATTCTTCCGGCAACAACATGACATAATAAGAACAGCCTACATCATCTTCGCGTATAACATAGACTTTACTAATATTAATCGGTTGCTTATAACGCGTTTTATGAATTTTGACATATTCTGGTCGTTCTTGTTTGTGCTTAATGTATAGTTCCTCATTATACATATTGAATTGAAAGATATGAAAATAGTCGATTATCTCATGTTCTCTAGCCTGTTCATGTTCTCTGAATAATACAAGCTCCCAGATATGTTTTTGGATAATGTAAGGTAAGTCTGAGTCAATACCTCTTGTGATAAAACGTGCCATTATACGTCACCCTTCTCAATTTCTTCTATTATTGCGATCACACCTGTTATGACTGTGATACTCATTTCTGCAATACGAATCCATGTCGCCATTATGATTCACCACCTTTTGGTAGTAAATAGAGTTGGTCTAGTAAAGGCATTACGGTATTATGAAAATATAAAAAGTCCATATCATGGTATTCATCGATATAGCCAACGGCTATAAGTTGTTTCTCATAGTAGAGAATAAATGGATAGAGTTTTCGCTTGTGTAATGCCTCTGAATAATACGTATGAGTCTGAAGGATTTTATTACTGAGTGGTCCCAACCTAATATATGCATCTGGCAGGATATCATTCGCCACTTCTTCTAGTGATTCACATTGCCATTCTTCGTCCTTTGGTAGGGTGAATAAGTGTGTGATATAGCCTTTGAGTTGTTGTTCTAATGTCATTTTTATGACCTCCTAATTGTTTGATTGATGTATGTGTCACATCATATAGATAATATACGTTTGATTTTTCGTTTATTTCCCTTAGAAATCCCACTGATATTCAGAAAACTTCCCAATAAAAATCAGCAACAATATTTGGTATGACAAGGAAATCCCATTATCCTCTCTTTTATTATTGTGCTAAGAGAAATATTTTTTATAATGTTATCCATATATTTATTAATAACAAATTCTACACTTTTATCACTTAGATTTAAGTGGTAAAAGTGGTAATTTGGTCAATAGAATATTTCTGTGTACCATCAATTACAAAATGAATTTTTGGCATAAAAAAACACCCCCAATCTTTTTTCAAAGATTGGGGGATAAGACTTTCATCAATTTTATACCGTACGAGCTTTACTTTTTTATCTGTAGTAATTTCAATAGAATCAATCAGCAACTTCATAAGCTGATTTTTGGCTTCAGGATTTGCTTCTTTTAAATAAACACTAAAACGACTAATTATCAATGTTAAGCGACTCTTCAACTTATCAAAGTCAGGTATTTTTGTTTCTTCTGGATTAGATTGTTGAGCCGCTTTGATTTGTTCTTCAAGAGCTTGAAATCGATGATTCAATTGATTTTGCTTTTCTTTCAACATTTCACTATTCATTTGATCATCTAAAAACAATTCTAATAAACGTTCTTGTTGTGTTCTAATTATAGCTTTTTGTTTTTCTAAACTTTCAATGTCAATGATGACATTACTTTTAGTGTTATGTTTTCGTTTCAGCTCTTCTATAACATTAGTCGCAATTTGTTTAATGATTTTAGGCTGAGATAAAATACGATTAAGGTGAACGTTAATAACATGTTCTACAATTTCCGCATTAATCGCATTACTATGACAAGCAGAACTACCAGAACGATTGAATAATGAACAAATGTAATAACGTTTAATAGTACGTTCTTTTGATTTTTTCGTGTTATAATAAGTACGCTTGCATACCATATTATTACCACACTCGGGACACTTAATAAGCCCCCTTAGATAAAAGTCTCCACCAATTGGCCTTCCTGGTTTGAAGCTTTTGGATAATAATTTTTCATGTACCTGATCAAATATTTCTTCACTTATAATTGCTTTGTGTTTACCTTTCACCAAAATTACATCTTTTTCATCACTTTTACCACTTCTTCGTTTAACTGTCCAATTTTGATAGTTATTAAATCTGACAAACCCTTTATAAACAGGGTTATTCAAAATATATTTAACCCCAAACACAGAGAAAGGTTTTTGGTTAATCGTGCGATAACCTTTTTGATTCAGAATTGTTGTTATGGCCTTAAGTCCTTTATTGTGATTCAAATACAAATCAAATATTTCTCTAACAATATTAGCTTCATTTTCATCGATAACCAAATCATTTTTTTGTGTCAGTGGATTAAGTAACAATTTGTATCCTAAAACTCTTCCGGTTATAGCTTCTCCACTACGCGCTTTTGCATTCATTGAAAGCTTCACATTAGATATCAAACTCTGTCTCTCTATAGAACCTATCAAACCAAACATTGTAACTAAAACTTCACCAGATGCATTCGAGGTATCAATGTTTTCCGAAATTGATTTATAACCTACACCATGTTCTTTAAACTCATGTATAATATTAAATACATCACGCATTGAACGAGAAATACGATTCAATTTCCAACTTAGAACCATCTCTACTTTATTGTTTTTGACATCCTTTAATAATTGTTTCATGGCAGGACGATCTTCAATATTCTTTCCTGATATCCCTGAATCAATATAAGTTTCATAGTCATAACCTGGATAGTTTTTAACAACTTCTTTGATGAGGACTTGTTCTTGTTCATGCACAGAATAACCGTGCTCAGACTGTTCTGTCGTACTCACACGTGAGTATAATGCTATTTTTCTGTTCATAATATTTCTCTCCTTTTACTTAGTTTCCGTTATAGACCTTGGTATATAACTTCAATGTAATAATATATATTTGTAGATTTGTTTTATTTCTACTAAATAAAATATGTGTACTGCAGGTTACATCCTGTGGTACGTAATTAAATTATTTATCTTTATTAATACGTTCTTCCATTATAGGAACAAGCACTTCAATAAACGCTTCAACTTGTTCATTATTCATACTATTCAACGCCTTTCTTTGTTTATTTCTACAGACAAATTGTTATCAATAATCATGTATTATACATATTTAAATCCAACGTTTCAGCAAATGCTCTATCAATTTTTATGTGATAAAAGACTATTGATTCCAATTCATCATTACTATTTTTCACTTTTCTTTGATTTGTTTTTCTGTCTTTATCTGTTACTAATTTATTGTCACTATCCAATGCTTTGATTACGTTTTTTGTATCCTCAAACCCATTATCCTTTAATATACGTTCGAAGATAGAACGTATAATCTTTACTTCAACATAATCATTTTGAACTAATATTGTTCCATTGTTTTCAATCATATTAGATAATGATCCATCTTTGATAAACTTGCCTTTATTTACTGCGACATATTGAATAATAGCTGTCATTGCTTTTTCGGTTAAAGAACGCTCTGACATTGTATTTTTATGATATTCTAAAAGATATTTTTTCATACCTTCTTTATTCAATTTCAAATCTAAAGCACGTTCAAATATAGTTGCTGAAGTCAAAATCACAGCATACCTACTTATCATTCGCATTCCTGTGTTGCTTTCTTCATTTGCTAGTTCAACTTCAAACCACTGTCTATGTTCTTCATAAATAGAGACCAATTCCTCTTCATTATTTAATAAATACTCGGATATTATTGGCAAGACATGACCATAATTTTTTCTTACAACTTTTTTAATAGCATCCGAATTCGAAGATGATGATGTTATAGCATCATTAATCTCAATGATACGTACCCTTAATCCATCATTTTTTGCTGAGTTATTAAAAATACTATATTCGCCCGTTGAAATAATTGAAGTACCTGAATTGAATTTTTCCCTTGTGTTACCATTTTTATCTGCTCGTTCTCTTCCTTGCCCTTCGCTTACAGAATATAGCAAGTTCGTTAGATTTCTAATGGTTGAAGTTGATAATTCATCGAATATCACTGGAACCCCAAAGTTTGAACTCACGATATTTTCAATGCCTACTTTAGTCGCATTCCAACTACAAAATAAAGTATTATCTCCTTTATTAGGATTACCTGCTACTGATGCTGCTAACATAGCTGCTGTTGTTTTGCCACTAGATGACTGTCCTGTCAATGAATATATTATTCCTGTAAACTCAATTTCATTTAGCAAGAATAAATATCTTGTAACTAATGAACTTACTCCAAAGATGGTAATTAGTTCTAATACAACATTGCCATTCACTTGCTGCTGAAACATTGTAAGCCATTCATCTAATTTACCTTTAGGCGATAAATCATATTTATTATCACAAATCACTTGATTCATATCTTCCTCAGTCATTGAAGGACTGAAATGGATATCATCAAGTACAACAACTGTTCCTTTATTTGTAGGTAAAACACCCACACCTTTATAAAAACTACTTTTCACCGTACTATCTCTGTACTCCTGTAAAGCATTACTCAATTCTTTAATGCGATTTTCATTAATAGTAAATCCCATTTCTATTAATTTAAACAAATTACGTGAACTTAATATGCTTGAATCTAAAATGTATTCCTCACCATCTATATCTTGTATGATAAGCTGTTCCTTTTTATATACTCGATCTTTATACTTAGCAACTATAAAAATTGGAGAAGCTAGTTTAACTAGCTTCTCACTTTCTCCATCATTGGTACCTTTCATTTTCTTAAAGCAACCATTTGAATTTATTAAATAATTATCATTTTCAAATTTCATTACTTCTTTACCTCCATGCATAATCTTATTTACAAATACTACTTAAATATCATCGAAACCGTAAAAATCCGTAAGTCTTACGAAAATAAGTTGATTTTTATTGCAAAACATTTCAAAATGTACAGATTCATTCAACATTACATAATGTCGAAACCGATTTTCGACATTTTCTACTAACTTTGTTGTTGGATCCTTTGCACCTGTATCTATTAGCAATTTTTTTACAGTGAATTTTTCATTTGCTCTCTTACTTAACGCTTCTTCTAAACATTTCAAGAACCATTCTCTGCCCATGTTACCTAACCTCTTCAGCACGTTGATCTATGTCAGTTTGAATTGATAAAAAATTATTTGTTTTTATTTCCATCTTCTTTGCCTCCTAGATTAATTACCTTTGAAAAATCTTAACTATTATATTTTCCGCTTCACCTTCTTGTAACTGGCATAGCGTGAAATGTTCTTCAAGATACATTTCAAGTAAAATGTTAATAGCATATACTTCCTCATCGTAAATATCGCCATAGACATCTTCACCAACCATATCCAACAAGTCGTATATTGAAAATTCAGTTTTACTTGGCAACATCAAAGCCTGACCAATCAAAAGAGTAATTAAATTTTTACAATCACTTGTTATTGTGAATTGTGTAGTATACTTAAATTGCTCTCCTTTTATGGTTTCAATTTCTATGTGATGAACTTTCTCATCATGGGTATAAACTTCTTTCATTACATATGTTTTCATTATAAAAACCTCCTAAGAATTATACTCAAGCATTAACTTAAGTTAGATATAATATATATCCATATAGGAAAGGCAGTTTCCATTTAAAAAATAATAAATGGAATTACTTTGAGCAAAATAATTGACAAAATTTGAGGTGTTTGATATGGAGTTTAAAATTAAGCAAGTTGCCGATAATAATTATATATTTCTAGGATATGTATTAGACTACTGTAGGGTATCATTAAAAACATTGGATATTGATAAATCTTTAACTATTTCTATAAAGCAATTAAATAAGGGTGAGAGTTTTAGTGAGTATACTTTAAATGGGATTGTAATATATATTTATGACGAAGATATTGAATCAATAATTAGATGTAGTAGTTCAAAGGTTGCTTATAAATTATTAATCCGCCGTGTTTTAGATTCACTTTATGATGCTTTAGAAGCTGATTTAAATAAAGAAACTAAAATGAATCTTTGGAATAATTTCGAACGATCAACACTCGATTTTTTCAAACATAAATTTTTTGACAGCGAAATAGTAACTCTTCCTAGAATGATGTTTGAATATGATTATATGAATAAGCATTCAATGAAAGATATTGAGAGTAAAAAAGAACGAATCCATAAGATTAATTTAGTCTATAGGTTTATTGGAGATGTTAATACTCCTGCATATTTTGACTTTTCAGATCAAACAGTTAAAGATGTAGAAAAAAATGAAGATGATATTAACGAAATTATTGAAGAGCTTATTAAAAGTAATATACAAAAGATAACGGAACTGGAATTACCCGAGCCTATTAAGTTAATAAATTCTAATTTAGAAAATATAAATCCATCGAAATACAAACCTGAATCTATTTTCGCTTTAAATAATATTATGCATTATATTGATAAAAGCTTTTATGAAATCGTCGGTGCTGATATGCACTTCCAATTAGCTGATGTTAAAAACTTTGCAGCAGATAATATTCATTCTTCTAATCAAGAGTCTATGGGAAAGGGAACTATTTATAATAAATTTACTCCTAGAACATTTAATTTTCACGAATTCGTAATTATTTCAGCTATAGCTACTTTTTACAAAAACCCATACATAAAAATGATGGATTTAGGAAAGTTTTCATCTCACAAAGCTGAAGATTATAAAACACTTAAGAAAGATTTAATTAATATACCTATACTAATGAGCAACTTCATTATAGATAAAAAAATTGCATTTGCTGATGACTTAACTGATTTCATATGGACAAAAATAGAGGGAACAGTTGATATTAATAAACAAAACGAAGTTGCAAGTCTAATTGATAATATTTTTAGTTTAACCTATACTCCTTTAAACACAAAGAAACATTATAATGCCGTTCAAACTACATTTGATATTACGGATAGATTAACTTATATCATTAGCAATACTTCTAAATATAATAATTTCATAAATTATGATGATTTAATAAACAGTATAATAAACTCAATTAATAATTGGATAAATAATCACAACAACTTCATCCAACAAATGGAAAGTGATGTAGCATCATTAAATTTTGTATCAGATAAATATTACTTAGACATATTTGAAGCCAAAGAGCTAGACAATGATTTTAATAATGATGATGATAGTCTACTTAATTCAATGACTTCTTTTAAGTCATTATTAGATAATCTAACTAATAAAGTAGATGAAAAGCTAGTTTGTACTCTAATTACAAAAACAATTAAGAAACTTTAATAATCAACTTTATGTAAACCACGAAACCTCTTAAAAATAATTAATTAACATATTAAAATGAGACTTATTGTAATAGTATAGTATGTCTTTATTTATAATTATTTAATTATGTGGTTTTGTGGTTTTAAATCTAGTTAGCTTTTATTTATTACATCTCCGTAATCAGACTTTAAATATGTACCTTCCAATGAATATTTCATACAATAACCCTCTTTTTTTAGTAGTATTAAGTATTTTTGTTACTATTCATGTATTAGAAAATAGCGAGAGAATGAGAGTTAGTGTGGATTGAATTGTTAAAATAGAGTAAATGTAGTGAATGATGACTTATTCGTTATTTATATTTATAATGCAGGTATACAGGAAAAATTTTAGGAGTGGAATTATGAAACTAAGAGTATTAGAGGTTAGTGATCTACCTTTTGTTCATTAATTAAACAATGAATATTCTATTATGTGTTATTGGTTTGAAGAGCCTTATGAATCTTTAACGGAACTTCAATATTTATTTAATAAACATTTATTAGATAAATCCGAAAGACGCTTTATTGTAGAAGATGAGAATCAAGTAGTCGGTATTGCTGAATTAGTAGAAATTAATTACATCCATCTTAATTGTGAAATACAAGTAATTATTAAACCTGAGTTTAGTGGTAATGGATATGCAAAATTCACATTTGAAAAAGCAACAAGTTATACATTCAATATTTTAAACATGCACAAGATTTATCTCTATGTTGATACAGATAACGAAAAAACTGTGCATATATATGAGTCACAAGGATTTAAAACAGAAGGATTACTCAAAGAGCAATTCTATACTAAAGGTAAGTATAAGGATGCATATATATTATGTCTTTGTTAAAATCTGAATATGTTTTATAGTATAAATAAAACCACCTATTCCTTTAGGTGGTTTTAATTTTCAAAAATATTTGATTGTATTGTGGAAATATTTAAATTAAAAAAGACCACCAATTAATTTTATTAAAAGTCAATAAATAATGTAGAGAACTTAATATATCAGTATCTTTTATATAATGTGCAACATTATAATAAGCATTAGTTGGACAATAGAAGATTGTCAATAGACGATCTTCTATTGTCGTTTCCAGACCATAATGTGTAGCACTTTATTCTTAATGCCTTCTAAATACTTTACTATGGTACTATGATGATAAATAGTTCTTCAACTAACGGGCCATTTAACGGAATAAGTGATGAAAACTGAATTGAAAACTTAGTCTGTATGTGGTAAAATGTTTCAATCAAGATTAGGAGGCATTAATTATGAAGTGAAATGAATGTAACAGGGTTCAATTAAAAGAGGGAAACGTATCATTAGCCCTATAAACTGCGTCTACCCTCATTATTGGAGGGCGAAATGTGAATACGTCTTATTCACAATCAAATTTACGACACAACCAAATTTTAATTTGGCTTTGCGTTCTATCTTTTTTTAGCGTATTAAATGAAATGGTTTTGAACGTCTCATTACCTGATATTGCAAATGATTTTAATAAATCACCGGCGAGTACAAACTGGGTGAACACAGCCTTTATGTTAACCTTTTCTATTGGAACAGCTCTATATGGAAAGCTATCTGATCAGCTAGGCATTAAAAGGTTACTCCTATTTGGGATTATAATAAATTGCTTCGGATCGGTAATTGGGTTTGTTGGACATTCTTTTTTTCCCATACTTATTCTGGCTCGATTTATTCAAGGAGCTGGTGCAGCTGCATTTCCAGCACTCGTGATGGTTGTAGCTGCGCGCTATATTCCAAAGGAAAATAGGGGTAAAGCGTTTGGTCTTATTGGCTCCATAGTAGCTATGGGAGAAGGTATCGGTCCAGCTATTGGTGGAATGATAGCTCATTTTATCCATTGGTCTTATCTTCTGCTCATTCCAATGATGACAATTATCACTGTTCCGTTCCTTATTAAATTGTTGAAAAAAGAAGTAAGGATAAAAGGTCATTTTGATATTGTAGGAATTATACTAATGTCAGTGGGCATTGTATTTTTTATGCTGTTTACAACATCTTATAACATTTCTTTTCTGATCATCAGTATTCTGTCATTCCTGATATTTGTAAAACATATTAGGAAAGTAACAGAACCTTTTGTTGAACCTGCACTGGGGAAAAATATTTCTTTTATAATTGGTGTCCTTTGTGGAGGACTTATATTTGGTACAGTAGCAGGGTTTATCTCTATGGTTCCTTACATGATGAAAGATGTACATCAACTAAGTACTGCTGCAATTGGCAGTGTGATTATTTTCCCTGGAACAATGAGCGTTATTATCTTCGGTTACATTGGTGGATTACTTGTTGATAGAAAAGGTCCATTGTACGTGTTAACCATTGGAGTTACATTTCTTTCCGTTAGCTTTTTAATTGCTGCCTTTTTTTTAGAAGTAACACCATGGTTACTGACAATTATATTAGTTTTTGTTTTTGGTGGGCTGTCATTCACCAAAACAGTTATGTCTACAATTGTTTCAAGTAGTTTGAAACAAAAGGAAGCTGGTGCCGGAATGAGTTTGCTTAATTTTACCAGCTTTTTATCAGAGGGAACAGGTATTGCAATTGTTGGTGGTTTATTATCTGTACGCTTACTGAATCAGAAGTTGCTACCTATGGACCTTGATCAATCCACTTACTTGTATAGTAATATGCTATTCCTTTTTACAGGAGTCGTTGTCACTAGTTGGCTGATCACCTTGAATGTATATAAACGAAGACAAATTCAATTTAAAAGTTGAATACCAGAGATAAATTAAATGACTTCTAGCTTTCTTAAGCAATCGGGCGCGTTAGTTGAACAAGATAGTTAAAATAGCCTTGTTAAATTATTTTTAACAAGGCTATTTTTGTATATTATTAATGTTCTATTTGAACTGCTCAAATTGGTTAGTTACCCATCGCTCTTGATTTTCTGCAACGTATTTTTCAACTGCTATTAATCTATTTGCCAATTCCTCTTTCGAAAGCTGCATATACCTCTTTTTAGCGATGCTTACATCACGTTCAGACGAAATTCTTCTTAAAGATGCTTCGTCAAATATAGAAGGTATTACAGGATTTTTACGTGTGTTTTTTACTTTATACGTTCTGCTATGCTTTTGATAATAAGAATGTAGTTCCCCGTTTCGTTTAATCGTATTTTGATGGATGCCTTTTCCTTTTTCATCAAATGCTTTTGAGTGCTCACTAATGTTGTGATATGTTACAGGAATCGTTTGTTCTAATAGAAAATCAATTGTTTGAATACCGATAGTAAGTGAACGCTCTTTACGTTGCTTATGTACTTTATGGAGCCATTGCCGCTTATCTGAATGGGTTAAGCTTTGTTGCTGTTTCATAATGACGTTCCTTTCTATATTGTTTTATCAAGTCAATCTCTTTTAATTCGATCTTAGCTTGCTTCGCCATTTCTTTTGCTTTACGAACTTCAACTTCTAATCCGATACTCTTAAAGCGTTTCTCCATATCTTTTGATAATTGAATAACTTCTAAAAGTTCATCCTCTTGGTCTGGTTCAGGCACTTTTGCTTTACAACCTAGACATTGCATTTTAATTGGACACACGAAATCAGTTACGCACGTACCACCTAATACTTTGTTATACACCCCAACCTTTTCAGCATGTTCATCAAATTGCTGTTGCAGCTCTTTAGGGCTTCTTAAATACGCATCATCAATATCAACATAGCTTGAAATAACATCATGTAATTCACTTACTGATTCAGAGATTTGTGATGGCGTCGGTTCGGAGTAATAAGATGTTACATTCAAATCCTTTTGATGTAACATCTTTGCTACAATATCAATATTCACGTTTTGTCGCTGGACTGCTTCTGTTGCAAAAGCATGGCGTAAAAGGTGCGTCTTGATTGTTACAGGCTTACCACTCTGTGTTTCAAAAACCAATCCATGAAGAAGAAATTTAATGCAACTATATATAGTTTCCTTTTTCATCACCTTACCTTCGTATTGAAAATAATAGGGCATAGGTTTAGGGAAAAGATGCCTTCTAACACCTCTATATAAATTACTCGGTATTTTCTCGGTAGCATAATGCTCTTTTAACAGTCTTGCTACGGTTTGAATATGCTCCATAGTCTGTTTGCTTATATAAAATTCTTCTATAGAATCTCGTCCCTTAGGGATAACTTTAAATGAGAAATGCAACTTCTCTTTAACCTTTTTTATAAGGATACATTCTTTCGTATTACTGATTTGAAGTAATTCATTAATTCTTGCACCAGTGGTTGTTAAAATATCCGTAGCCAATAGACCAAATGTGCAAGCGGCGTAAAATGGCTCTACATCAATCAATAAACCTTGTGCTTTGTATTTGTTCAAAGCTATAAAAAGTGACGGTGTTAAAATGCCTTTATGGCTAGATGAAAATGGAGTAGGATTTTGCCCATGTTCATTTTCGTAGCCCCATAAAGATAAAACCTTTAGAATACGCTCATGTTCTTCAATTGGTCTATTTTTAAACCAATATCCGAGAACATTAAATTCAATCAATTCGTTAAACCAGAGACCTTCTCCTTCTGATTCACCCTCAAGTGATTCCGCACGAATAAATTCTAGGAAATAAGCATTATTTTTATCAGAATAAGTTAATTTCCTCTGAGTTGCTTGCTTTATAACACTTTTCGAAAAATGTGTCTGGTGGTGCAATACAAAGGATGGTTTATCCCATAAACGAAAATGAAATCGCTCTCCGATACGTTCAGGTTCATCATAAAAAAATTCAATTGGCAGTGATAATGATTTAGTTTCTACCTCTTGTATTTGTTGATGAAAGGCTTCACGTAGCCTTTTCATTTGATTCCATCGTAAGTTTGCTTCTGCACGTATCGTTGGAAGCATTGGCACAATAGCATCTGTTTCGTCTTTACGTATAACTTGAGCGTGTTCTAGTGCTAACTTTCGGAATGAAAAATCTCTTGAATCAAATGTGGTAGGTTGCAATAGAAACTTTTTATAATATTCTTGTTCCTCAAAAGATAAGTTGTTATAAACCCATTTCTTTGTATGGTACTCAGCTACACTATAGCAGCGCCATAAATCAAACCTTTTGTTGTTAGAATCGTTAGGAAAGATTTCACTCTTCAAATATGAATATAAATGAACATTCACATCGAAATCTAAAAGTCTAGTAATATTAAAATTAGTAAAAATATCTTTAAATCGTGTGTTTAAGGTCCCGATGATCCGTTGTGTAGTGCCGACATCCTTTTTTTGAGTTGTTTCAATTAATATAATTAATAAAAGGTGATTCTTCCAATCAAAATTTAAGCAATTCCTATTAAGGTAGATAAAAAGCCGTTCATCTACCTTGTCGATTAAAAACTCATTTCGGCAATTTTGTAGGCACATTAGCTTTGTATCCATTTTACCAATCCATTTATCATACCATTCCGTTGATGGTCTTAGTTGCATTGTGTCAGCCAATTTTATTCCAACCCTTCTAATAGTTCTTGTAACTCTTCATCAACCAATTCAATATTTGTTGTTTCGATGACTGTTGGCATTAGTTTTCTTGAGGATTTACGTTGTTTGGTGTATTCTCGCTCTCCTTGTGCCATTTGTTCCAGCATATTTTCATGAGCTTCACGATGTTTTGCTTCGTCAAAATGATGTTCATATACATTCATGGTATCTGGATTTTTCCATTTCATGTATTTAATTAATTCATTTTTACGCTGTTGAATTTCAGCTTCATTTTTTGAAACATTATAGATTTCTTTTAGGCGGGAAGTGACAAACCAATGTCTTGCTTTATGTGGATTTAAACTCATTTCATTGACAATCATTGCTCGATTCCAATGATAGTACCATGCGTGATAAGTAAATGGTGTGCCATTTGCAGATAAGAAGATTGGTGCATCATCAGGTAATTGGTCAAATTCTAAATGGTTTTCATCATAGGATTTTCTCTCGGTGTATATATAGTGAAACAATCGCTTGACTGTATCTTTACTAAA
Source organism: Mammaliicoccus sp. I-M35 (assembly GCF_022386455.1). Classification (NCBI taxonomy): domain Bacteria; kingdom Bacillati; phylum Bacillota; class Bacilli; order Caryophanales; family Staphylococcaceae; genus Mammaliicoccus; species Mammaliicoccus sp. I-M35. Next base: position 21,333 of record NZ_JAJNIL010000012.1, read on the forward strand.
ACGTAGGAACTTGATCTTCCTACCATGACTCCCTTTGTTAAACGTACTGACCTCTTGATGACTTTTACGCTGACGATAATCTCCAACAGTTAGTTCAATAATTTCCGATGCCCTTGCTCCCGTTTCGAATAGCATACGAGCTACGATCATTTCACGTTGCGACCAATTTACTTTTTTCCCTGCTTGATAAACTTGATAAGGTAAATTCATATCATCAATAATTTGAGGCTGCCATTCTTCATTGATGACTTTGAAATAGGAATCTGTTAATCTTCGATGAATGATAGGGTCTTCTGTTCCTGCAACTGAAGGCATTCTAGGTTTATCTTCTCGAACACCTTTTAATTCATCTTTATAGATATGCAGAATAGCTTGTCCATCAATTAAAGGGTTATAGTATGGATAGTACCTTAAACGAATCATAGCCTTATAAAATGATTTTAATGCTGATAAAAAACGGCTTATAGTATTAGGACTTTTATTTGTTAAGTTTACAAAACGAAACGAATCTTTATCACGAATCTTACATCTCATTTCATACAGTAAGTAATCTTCAACAGCCACACGTATTTTCTCTTCTGAATCATTCCATTGGACTGGGTTTCCCTGATAGTTACTCTCTTCCTCAAGCCACTTGAAAAAGGGTAATAAGCACCTTAAATAAGATGTTGCTGAACTCTTATCAATTCTCCCTAAACAATCTTGATAATAATCTGTCAAAGGTAGAAAGGGTTGGTTATCTTTAAATACTAATAGCTGATATTTACTTATAACATGTTTTGGACAATACTCATACCAATACAATTATTAGCCCCCTTAAAAAAGAACAATTATTCCATTATAATGTTTTTTCATAGCAATTGTAAAATGTTAAACTCTTTAATAAAACAGAAAAAAAGGTAGTTAAAACAAAAGTGCACACCACTAAAGTTAACTCTTAGTAATGTGCATTTTTATAATGTGTGTAACATTATAAACAAGATATGATGTAATAAGACATCATGTATAATTACTTGTCTTTAATATTACAGAGTAGGTGGGATTAGTTACTATTTTGTAAACGCCCTGATACTCGTAATAAAAAATATTAATATGGTAACAATATGAACTATAAAAAGAAAAATTGAAAAATATCTCAAAAATTCATATAATACCTTCCAATTACCATGAATATAATTTATATTTATAGAAACAATTAGGATTGACAGTAATATCAATAAAACGCTAATTACTGTCAAAATATATAAAAACCATCTAAGTTGCTTTCTATAGCTAACTGATACAAATATAAATTTAATTAATTTATCTTCTTTCATAGAGAATATCGAGGCTACAAATGTCCCAAACAAACCTAATGTAATACTAGAAAAAATTATCACATTATTAAAGAATGAATTATAATCTAAAATGTTCTCCACTTTATCATCTCACTAATCTATTAAAAGGTTTATCTTGCAATCGATAAAAACTTACCATTCTATCATAAATACCACTTTGCGATATTAAACGCTCTTCACTAATATTTACATCGATAATGGCTTGTATTTTATTACTTATTAAGTCAATCGATTGCACACTACTATCTTCTTCTTCTCTAGCACGGACAATTAATTTTTCCAATTCAGAGCTACTATTTTTATCATAGGTATCTTTTGCAATCATATTTGTATAGGTGTTTATTATTTCTTTCATATCTTCACTGTCTATTTCAGCCGTTTTTTTATTCTCAGTTTTTAATGTTAGTTCAACTGAGTATACTCCATTTATTTCTTTCTTAAATAACTCGCGAACAATATTTTGAGCCTGCGTCCTAGATACTTGAATCCCAATACTTCTATATACACTTTGGTTTAGCGCTTTTTTGGTAGTATTTTTTTCTAAAATTGCATCTAACCTTAATTTTATTTCAATATTTAGAACTAAATCTATTAACTTATTTATAAAACCTTCGATCGCTTTTATGCCTACAGCATTAACACCCCTTTGAATTATTAAACAAGCATTTGCTGGATCATATAGACAACTTATTTTATATCCAATATATTCATCATCTTCAGCGTCTATAATTCGTGATTCTCCACTTTCTTTACTAAGTTCATATAATTGATAATCAAACTTTTCAAAAACTAAGTGAAAATATTTATTATCAAGGTCATGATTCACATAACCTAACTTTATTTTATTACCTGCATGTTCATAAGTATAAAAATAATTTGAAATTCTACTTACATATTCTTTGGGTTTCTTTTTTTTTTTTGCTTTTATAACTTCAGATTTACAATCTTTATATTGATTTTCAATAATAGTAAATAAATCTGTTAACTCATATTCAACATCATCTCTATCAAATTCTTCTTTGATTGGTCTCAAAAAGTTAAAGCGTACAATTTTATTCTTGGCCATTCCCCTTACCTCTTTCAGTGTGTGTATTTAAAGATATTATACATTTTACACAATAAAATAGAAAGAATTTTTTATAAAAAATCACAACTAACATTAGGGTAGATATTAGTTGTTAATATACATTTATATTATACCGCACATTTAGACTAACTGTTATTAGTAGATGCCGATTGAACGCAAAAATAAAATTCCCCATCACATAAAGTGACAGGGTAAATTAAGGAGTATTTTATTATGATTCACAAGCACTCAAAAGTACTTGCACACAGTAATACTACACTTTTAAGACTAGATCAAATGTTTTCTGCTTTTAAATAAGATATTTATAAAACATACGGATGACTATATATTGTGATCGTTTCATCTTCTATATTAGATATAATACGTTTTAGTTTTTTCAATTCATATTTAAAGTCCATGTTGTCCTCAATTACTTTTTCATTAACTCTTTGAGATAATTACAATAAATCATCTGTAACGTCTAATAATCGTTGATGTTTATTAAGTTTTATTCCCATGACACTATTACCCTTTCTACAGTTAACTTTTTAAATTTTATTTTTGACTGGCTATTTCCTCTTTTTTAATTACTAAAAAGAACTTACTATTTTTAATAGTTTCTAAATTTTCGATGAACTCTTCTAAGTTATCCATATTTAAAAGTGATAGTAGTTCATTAATTGTTTTCTCCCTTTTGAAACTTTTCAAATATTTGAAACGATTTTTATACTTCTCTACTTTTGAATATATCGTTGGATCCACAATTTTCCAATTATTAAATTGACTCTTAGATTTTTCTTTATTAAATAAAGTAATAAAGTTAAGAAATATGTCTGCTTCAAGAATTCCTACTATTTTAAAATCATTATCTCTTAGTATTATTTCTTCCACTTCAAAATAAAGAGTATTATAATCTAATATTCCTCTTTCATATATTTCATTTTGAATAAATGATGGGTTACAAAAATCATTTATTATTGTATAGTCTGTTTCTCTATCATCAACAGTATAGTCATATTTTATCAAGTCTTCTATAAACTCTATATTTATAGCATAAGCAATTGTGTAAACAAAAGAAAGACGAATAAAAATTCTTGTTGCATCGTTATTATTTCTATCATATAAATCTAAAGTATTTAATAACTCTTCTGAAACTTTTGCTATCTCTTTCGCTTTATCAACTTTTCTAACAACTTCATCCCAATACTTTAGCAGCCTAGTAATGCTACTGAAATCACGTCTTATATGTATGTCTTGATATTTTTTATAATCCTTATCTAGTTCTGCTAATTCTTTTTTTAACTCTTCAATAAATTCATCAAGTAGCTTGTTATCAATTATATTTACTTTTTTTATTTTTTTAATTGCGCTCATGCTACTCTTTCCTAAAAAATCAGGTATAGGTTGTAATTTAGGTTTTGGTTCTATCGGAACACCATATATAGTTCTTGCTATTTCCTCTGCAACTTGATAATCATTAACATCATCAGTCATATCAAAACTATTATTTCCTAACATGTAATTTGGTAATATTGGGTTTCCCATATCATCTTTTTCAGTAAAGGCATATAATATTCTATATTTTCCACTGTTTAAATTTTTCACATAATCATTACTTAAAATAATTGATTCCTTACCAACCCCAGCTTCACGATTATTAGCTTTATCTACATAACTTTTATCTCCAATTATTAATATTACATCGCTTTTCGTTACTGAATCCTCCATTTTTTTGTTCAAGTCTGACCCTTTTTCAAAATCCCAAATATCTAAAATTACTTCTACACCATTATTGATTAGTTCAGTTGCCATCTCCTTCACTCTATTTTTGTGATCATCATTAGTATGAGCATATGAAATAAATAATGTTTTTCTTTCTTGATTATTAGTCATTTTTAATCTCCATTCTCTATGAATTGATTAACTAATACACTAGTTAATTATTTATTTAAACTTTTTTTCTTCTACTAAAACTTCTTTGACTTTTAATTAATCATTTTTTAATAATGAGTGGTTTAGAGGAAGTAATAAAAAATTAATCTCTACTTTCTTAAATTTTGATACATTATTATTAATTACTCTGATTTACACTCTTCATATACTTACCTATTTTTTAGTTTTATTTGTGATACGCTTCTGCTTATCAGTTGATGATGCGGTTTTTAAGTAATAAGTTCATTAAAAAAATAATTGGCTTATTATGAACAACTAACAGAATTGATTCCAATTATACTACTTCACAATTTATATAGTAATCTTCAATAGATATGATTTTTAATTTTAAATTATTAACTACAATCACCTCATAATAATGGCTTTCTTCGCCTGTTAAATTACCTACATAGAAAGCTGGTGTTCCTTTTTTTACTTTTACCCGTAATTTGTAACCTTCTTCTCTTGATTCGTACCCTTTTATTAATGAAGTGTGTAAAATTCCAAGTTCAAACAAATCTACTCCATTTAAGTTTTTAGCATTTTTCTCCATTAATTTGTATATCCGAGGACTAACCGTTCTATAAGTAGTTATATCCTCTTTTACTTTATATTTATCAAATACCTCTAGAATTTCTTTGTGATCATTAGTACCACTTCTTAAATCTTCATTTATTTTTTCCCCACTACTAGCTAATATATATTCTTCAGTTGGTTGGCCGTTTCTACGTGTTTCAGTCTCATATTCAAGTACTCTATCTACATAACTATGTATATTTTCATGGGATAAATTACTATTGTCCCACTTTTCACCGACACGGCAAAAATAGCCTTTTTGTTTTAAATACCATTTTTTTAATCTAAACACAACTTAAAACCTCTCTAATTAATTATTATCTATAAATATTGTCCGTCGAATACTATTTCTTTAAAGAATCTACAGCTTTAAAAAACATTGATACGTTGTACTCAATATTGTTATGCTTTGTTTTTTTTCTAGGATAGTAGTAATTCTTATAATAATCAATTTTAGCTTCTAACATATTCTGTTCAATAGACAAAGTCGCGATTGATAATTCTTCTTTCAACGCATTTCCAAATCTTTCAATCTGTTCTTTTACATATCTGTACTTTTTAATGGATTCCTCTATCAGTTTAATTCTTTTTTGATTATCTGATTCTTTTTCGCATTCATCCACAATACGCCTAATAATATATAACCTAACAGTCGGTAATCTTATATCTATAAGTAAAATAATGACATATGATTGAATAAATGCGTTCAATCCTTCTTCAAATTCATGGCCAGTTTTCTTTTGTCCTTTAAATGCCTTCAAATATAATTCTATTAAATAAAATAATTCATTTAAAAAAGCCCATGCATATTCCTTTTCTAAAGCAACATAACTAATTAATTGATTAGTAAGATTATAATACTGAATCTCATTATGTAAATATTCCCAATGCTTCTCCATCTTTGTATATGATATTTTTCCTCCTAACCGTACATACTCATTTTCTTTTTTGGATCGATTATAGAGAATATTTGGCTTTGTAACCAATCTTTTTTGCGTCTTGTTTATATCTGCTAATGCTTTTGAGGTAATAGATGGGTCATAACTCAAATGTTCATCTACTTTCTTTATCGCAAGTAGTGATTTTAATTGTTCTTCATTTATAAATGGTTTAAGTTTAAATTCATTGTTTTGACTATTGATATACGTCATAGTATTTAAATTTCTATAAATTTTATTCATACTTCTAAATTCTGAGTCATCTAACAAATAATCAAAATTAGGGTTAAAGTGTTTTTGTATAAATGAAACTCTATGCATCTTTTGGTGTTCATTTAAATCGCTTAAACTTCTTAATAACAATAAGTCTTCATAAACCTCACCTGATATATCAAACTTTAGACAATCTACTAAACTGCCATACTTGTCAATAATTTCTTCTATCGTAGGTATCATATATACCCCCCTCCCTATTTTTTGTTCCGCGTCTAATTAAAATGCTTCATTTATGCTTATTATAGCAATCAACCATTGAGGTGTTAAGCATCTACAGTATTGCTTGACTAATAAGACTTATTTGGAGGAACTTATGATGAAAGAAAAAGAATTTTATACACTAAAACGTGCTGTTACAAGCATCGCATTTAATTTACCTGTAGGCACCATGTTTATGTATCACGATTTGAATGTGAGGGCTAATGTTTTGTGCTCGACTGAAATTCAACAAGATGTTGGTCGTTGGTTTGCACATTTTGTAAAATATACACCTAACCTTCCATTCATTGTAGTTGGAAAAAAAGGTTCATCTTTGCTCTACCTTAAGACTGCACCAAATCCGATGAATCATCAAAATAACTGGAAAGGTGGTAACAACTAATGACTAACATCATCTTTAGTGAATATCCATACTGGCTTACTGAAGATTCATGGTATGAAGTTATACCACCGAAAGGTAAAAATGATCAGCAAAAGTCAATACGCTTATCTAGTCCAATTTTAATTAAAAGCAAGTTTCTTGACCCCAAATCTGGGGTTGAGAAACTAGTTATTTCCAACGGACAAAATATTGAACGTATTGAAACATCAGATATTTTAACATCGCAAAAGTTACCTTCACTAATCATGTATGGCTTCAGCATCAATGAGAAGTACATTAAATCATTAAGCAATGCACTACAATTAATGCGCCAATCACTGCCTCTGTCATCGTTGTATACGGGTGTCGGTGTGTTAAATACTGATAAAGGTGTCGTCATTTCATTAGATGAACCATATCTTTCAAAAGAAATTACACAGTCGCAGGCGGATGAAATCATTTGTGAAACACAGTACGATCTACAACCTAAAGGCACTTTTGAAGACTGGTGGCAAATGTATCTTGATGAAGTAAAAGGAAACTTGTTACTCGAACTTGCTGTAGTGTTTGGTATTTCTTCATTAGTAACTGCGTTTTTAAAAACAAAACATGAGGTTGAATTCGCAGGTACGATTTTCTCATTTACGGGAAATTCAAGCACGGGTAAATCAACTGCAGCGGCTTTAGGAGTCTCAATAACCGGCAACCCTACTAAAGGTAGTAATACGCTGTTTAGATCATGGAATGGCACTAGAAACGCGCTTGAAGGATATCTAAGTAACAACTATGGTGTACCTATTGTATTGGACGAACTGTCATCTGCAACCTTTAAAGATACAACTGGTTTGCTCTATTCAATTGCCGAAGGTCAAGGAAGACAACGTTCTAATATACACGGAGAAGTCAAGTCACTAAAAAACTGGGGAACCTCAGTAATTAGTACTGCCGAACACAGTATTTTCAATAATAGTGCACGTAATGATGGTTTGAATGTACGTACCATTGAAATATCTGAAGCTTTTACAACTAACGCTGACAACGCAGATACTATTAAAAAAGCAACATCAGCTAATTATGGTCATATCATGCCATTAGTAGCTGAATATCTACTCAATCGTGAACAAGAAGTCATTAAATGGTTCCAAAATGAGCACCTAAGGTTCAAAACTCAACTAGAAAAGGAAACCAGCAATACAGGAATTCGGATGTTCAAACGCTATGCAACCATTACAACATCAGCACGTATATTGGAACGTGTCATTGCCACACCTGTTGATTTGAATGCTGTAAGGGACTATCTTATTAACTATCATTTAGATTCTGTTAGTGAGCGAAGCCTAGCTGATAAAGCAATTGAAGTCATTGTCCAATTTGTAGCACAAAATCGTGGTAAGTTTTCTGACGACACTAGGTTATCAACGCTTATTGAAAATTATGGAATGATTTCACTTGAAGATGATCATATCCAGGTGAAAATGATTGCCTCGGTTTTTAAAAATATGTTAAAAGAACATAATTTCCAAGATACAAATAATGTCATTGATGCACTGAGGGATAAAGATTACATCCAGTCAGACGCCAATCGTAAAACAACAAAACGTAGTGTCAAAGACAAAGAAGGCAAACCAAAAACCATCGTATTTTATCATCTTAAGCTTGATAAATCATACGCTCCTATTTTTGGTCTATCTGAAAAAAGTAAATTCAATATACCCTTATCATTTATCTCTGAACACCAACATCCAATACTACGAGACATGATTTCAAAAGCAAGAGAATGGGATAAAAACGGTGATATTGACTTTTAAAGCTTAAAATATGTTATTAAATAAATTTGCTACAACACCTATTTAAAGGTGTTGTAGCACAAATATTAAATCAATGGAGGAATTGTACTATGAATACAGTAGCACTAGCTCACGAAATTGAAGATGAAAGATTTGAATACTTAGAAAGCACACCCCTAGATACTGTGAAGGAATGCTGTAAACAAGAAGGTCGTCAAATAAGTAACACTTACACTGAGGAGTACAAGTTAATAAATGACATTTTGGAGAAAGTAATCAAACCTACGTCCATTGTTGCATATGGAGAATATGAAGATTACATTCATTTAAAAAAATTTGCTCAAAGAAGAATATCGAATTCGTTACTACTTTTGAGATGCAACTAAAGAATTGTTGTTAATACTATGAATAATGAGGTGATATACATGGACGAATTAATCATACTATTAGCCGATCTGGTTATTGAAGAAATCAATCACGCTGATGACTAATAATACCGCCCAACACCCGACTGGTGTTGGGCTTATCTATAATTTCGTTCATAAATATATATTATCTCTTTGAAAGGAGGAAATACTATGAAACGAGCCATTGGTTATTTGCGCCAAAGTACAACGAAACAACAATCACTCCCAGCTCAAAAGCAAGCAATAGAATTATTAGCTCCAAAGCACAATATTCAAAATATCCAATACATTAGTGATAAGCAATCAGGCAGAACAGATAATCGAACAGGCTATCAACAAGTCACCGAACGCATCCAACAAAGACAATGTGACGTATTATGTTGTTATCGCTTGAATCGACTTCATCGCAACTTGAAAAATGCATTAAAACTCATGAAACTCTGTCAAAAATATCATGTTCATATTCTAAGTGTTCATGATGGCTATTTTGATATGGATAAAGCGTTTGATCGCCTAAAACTCAATATATTCATGAGTCTGGCTGAACTTGAATCCGATAATATTGGAGAACAAGTCAAAAATGGACTTAGAGAAAAGGCAAAACAAGGTAAACTCATAACGACCCATGCGCCTTTCGGTTATCACTATCAAAATGGTACTTTCATCATTAATAATGATGAATCACCTACCGTCAAAGCTGTATTCAATTATTATCTTCAAGGATATGGCTACAAGAAGATTGCACAATATTTAGAAGACGATAATAAACTTATTACCCGCAAGCCTTATCAGGTACGAAATATAATTATGAACCCAAATTATTGTGGTCGTGTCATCAATCAATATGGTCAATATAACAATATGGTACCACCTATTGTTTCGGCAACGAAATATGAACATGCTCAAGCAATCCGTAATAAGAAGCAACTTCACTGTATACCTTCAGAGAATCAGCTGAAACAAAAGATCAAATGTCCTTGTTGTGACTCAACACTGACAAATATGACAATAAGAAAAAAACATACATTGCGATATTATATTTGTCCTAAAAATATGAATGAATCTCGCTTTGTCTGTTCATTCAAAGGAATAAATGCACAAAAATTAGAAGTTCAAGTCTTAGCTACATGTCAGAACTTCTTTCAAAACCAACAGCTCTATTCAAAAATTAATAATGCAATTCATCAACGCCTCAAAAAACAAAGAGTGATAGAAGCTAAAAGTACGCTAACTCAAGAACAACTGATAGATAAACTTGCCAAAGGTATGATTGATGCTGAATCATTCAGAAAACAGACTCATTTGATGAATCAAAAGCACAAAACCATATCCTCCATAAGTGATAATCAGTTACAAACATCACTACAAAAGGTTATACAGAAAAGTTTCACGTTAAACATGCTGCATCCCTATATTGATGAAATTCGCATTACAAAAAATAAAGCCCTTGTTGGGATCTATTTCAAAAATGAACCATTGAACATTGTGAACCAAACCTCGCAATCATCGATTGCTTAATCAGAAAGGATGAAAAAATCATGCAACAACTCAAACAAAAACGTGTCGGTATCTATGTTCGTGTATCAACGGAAATCCAAAGTACTGAAGGCTATAGTATCGATGGACAAATCAATCAAATTCGAGAATATTGTGATTTCAATAACTTTGTTGTTGTAGATGTATACGCGGATAGAGGTATCTCTGGAAAATCTATGAACCGACCAGAACTACAACGTTTGTTAAAAGATGCGAACGAAGGTCAGATTGATTCTGTTATGGTCTACAAAACAAACCGACTAGCACGTAACACTTCTGACTTACTCAAAATTGTTGAAGACCTTCATCGTCAAAATGTCGAATTCTTCAGCTTATCTGAGCGTATGGAAGTCAATACAAGCAGTGGTAAATTGATGCTACAAATTCTAGCGAGTTTTTCAGAATTTGAAAGAAATAATATTGTCGAAAATGTATTCATGGGTCAAACCCGACGCGCTCAAGAAGGCTATTATCAAGGCAATTTGCCGCTGGGCTATGACAAAATACCGGATAGCAAGCATGAACTCATGATAAACCAACATGAAGCGAATATTGTCAAATATATATTTGAGTCATATGCTAAAGGCCACGGATATCGTAAAATTGCGAATGCACTCAATCACAAAGGATACGTGACTAAAAAAGGAAAGCCTTTCAGTATTGGTTCAGTGACCTATATCTTATCTAATCCATTCTATGTTGGTAAAATTCAATTCGCAAAGTACAAAGATTGGAATGAAAAGCGTCGTAAAGGGCTGAATGATAAACCAATAATAGCTGAAGGTAAGCATTCCCCTATTATTATTCAAGACTTATGGGATAAAGTCCAATTACGTAAAAAACAAGTCAGTCAAAAACCTCAAGTCCACGGTAAAGGAACTAATCTATTAACAGGTATCGTTCATTGTCCACAATGTGGTGCACCAATGGCAGCTAGTAACACAACGAACACATTGAAAGATGGTACCAAGAAGCGAATACGTTATTATTCTTGCAGTAACTTCCGAAACAAAGGCTCAAAAGTATGTTCTGCGAATAGCGTTAGAGCTGATGTGATTGAGAAATACGTCATGGATCAAATACTCGAAATTGTCAAAAGTGATAAAGTCATTAACCAAGTCTTAGAACGTGTCAATCAAGAAAATAAAGTCGATATTGGTGCATTGAACCACGATATCGCTTATAAACAACAACAATACGATGAAGTCAGCGGGAAACTCCATAATTTAGTTAAAACCATTGAAGATAATCCGGACCTAACATCTGCATTGAAAGCAACTATTCATCAATATGAAACACAACTCAATGACATTACAAATCAAATGAATCAACTCAAACAGCAACAAAATCAAGAGAAACTATCTTATGATACGAAACAAATCGCTGCCCTATTACAACGAATATTTCAAAATATAGAATCAATGGATAAAGCACAACTCAAAGCATTATATCTTACAGTCATTGACCGTATTGATATTCGTAAAGACGGTAATCATAAAAAACAGTTCTACGTTACACTAAAACTCAATAATGAAATTATTAAACAACTTTTCAATAATACCCCTCTCGACGAAGTGCTCCTCAGCACTTCGTCTTTATTTTTGCCTCAAACGCTCTTTCTTCAAATCTAATATCTATGTACTGTCCTTTCGTCATTCAATAACACCCATCTAACGAATCTTTTCAACATACTAACAAGTCACAACTCAATGTGAAGCTTATATTGTATGACGAAAGAACATCCCAAAATAAAATATGAACGGGATAGCAATGGGATTTGATAAATACATGTAGGATAAGGATTACGCAAGCGTAATCCCGAAATCCCATTATTATTTATAAATAAATAATATAAAAAGAAAAAGTAAGTCGTACTGACACCACCAAATCCAAATGATATATAAATATATCGCTATATTTCCTGAGAAATGAGCGGGATAATGGGATTTCCTTGTCATATCAACAATTGTGATAATTTTCTATTGGGATATTTTCTTAATAACAATGGGATTCACAAACGAAACAAAATTTTTTTGAAGCATATATTATCTATATGGTGTATTACATGTATACATCAAAAACATTATAGGAGGTCATAACCATGACACTAGAAAAACAACTCAAAGAGTATATAACTAACTTATTCAATCTGCCAAAGGACGAAAAATGGGAATGTGAATCTATCGATGAAGTGGCAGATAATATCCTTCCTGATCAATATATCAGACTTGGTCCGCTTACCAACAAAATCCTTCATACGTATACTTACTACTCTGACACACTTCATGAAAGGCATATATACCCCTTTATCCTCTACTATCAAAAACAACTTATTGCGATTGGTTATATTGATGAAACAAACGATATGGACTTCTTATATCTTCATAACACAGTTATGCCACTACTAGATCAAAGACACTTACTTGAAAAGGAGAATTATAATAATGAATAAATGGATACACATAGCTCAGATAAGCGTCACAGTCATTACAGAAGTTATTACAATAATGAAAGATATAGAAAAGGAGAAATGAGCATGAAACGTTATATTACACGTAGTATTGCCAATTACTTGCCAGCAATGTTGCAGCAACAGTTATGGAAACTTGTAGCGCAACGCGAAAACGAACAATTCAAGGAACTAGAAGAGATTGATTACTTTCATATATTCCAGTTCAATATGCATAATAGTCAATTATATATCAAACATAAGCAAGAACGTCCAGAGTACGTAAAAATTCATAAGGCAAATTATTCAAAAGCTATCAATATTAATAAGGTCTACATTATCCGAGAAGATGATGTAGACCTTTCTTATTACGTCATGTTGTTACCTGAAGAATATTAAATAAAGGAGTTAGATAAAATGAAATCAATCAAAAGTGTATTAGAAACTGAAGCGATATTTAGTCAGGATAAAATGCATCGTTATCTTCTCAAGAAAACTTGGGATATTGATAAAGAAGTACTTACAATTATAACGATGTATCCTCATTATGATGGTGTTATCAACGTTGACCTTACAACACAACTTATTGTCAATAAAGTAGCTGAAAAAGATGAATATGGTGGCGTTAATTTTATAAATCTTTTTTCAAATATTGATACCCCCATTAATTTAAAACATATCGAAAACAGCCATGACAAGCACACTGATATTCACATTATGAAAGCTGTCAAAGAAGCCGATAGTGTTTTATTGGCTTGGGGTTCCTACGGAAAAAAACCTCTTGTGGAAAATCGAGTGAATGAAGTATTAGACATGTTAAAACCTCACAGTAAGAAAATCAGTATATTAACAAATCCTCAAACAAATGAAATCATGCATCCATTAAATCCATACGCTAGAAAGGCATGGACAATTAAACCATTAAAGGAGACTAAATAGAATGAATCAAACATGGAAAGAAGTATACCAATATTTAATGCATCAACCACACATCGATGTTATTAAAGGCATTATCGCCTTTTCATCAAACAAAAAAAATAATTCAGAATTAGATGAGCTATATTCCATTTATATGAATGATGATTCTATCACATCCATTGTTCACCCTGACTTAATAGAAAGTATAGAGCTTATCCATAATGAGTAGAAAAAGAATAGATGTTGTCAAAGTCCAAATGGTTAAAGAAGATACACTTTGGTATTTAAAAAGACGTATTGAAGAACCAAAAGACGCTGCTGATATTATGCGTGACTTCATAGGAAATGCTGACCGAGAACACTTCATTTTAATTTGCTTGAATAGCAAAAATGAACCTACACATATTGAAACCGTCTCTATAGGAACCATTAATTTTGCGGTTATACATCCTCGAGAAATATTTAAAACAGCCATATTAAGTAACGCAACGGGTATGATTATTGGCCATAACCACCCAAGTGGAGACATATTAACCATAGTATAATAAATAATAGTAGTTAAAGTAGTTCAGGAGGAGATGTTAAAGGGAGATTTTACTTTAAATAAAAATTAACAAGGTTTATAATTTGTAGTACTTAAAGTGTTTAAAGAGGGGGGCGCGTGTGAGGGTTCAAAGGATAGAAGTGGAGAATAAGCCGTATCCATTGTATTTATTACTAGATAAAGAATACCAGCTAAATGAATGCTTCTAGTAAAAGGAAAATTATCAGTCAGAGTGAGATCAGCAAAAAAATAGCTGTAATGAATGAAGAAATGCAAGGGTTTTGGGCTAATAATAGTTGGGATATAAGAAAATGTCCACATCCTTCTGCCATAGAATTAAGTAAGAATCCTGCTTTAAGAAATCGTTGGGTTCGTTTTGAACGTGTTAAAAATCTGTGGTTAAGAACAGAATTGAAATATTTTTATTTTTACCATTTAAACAATGGAATATGGAATGCAAAAACTGTCTGGATTAGAAAAGGAACAGTAATTAATAAAATGTTGGATTTTTTAGATTTAAAGTATCCCAGCATTACTTCAATTACTGAAGTTCCTATTGATAAAGCAATGACGGAGTATAGAACATATTTGACAAAACAGGGTGTTAGAATTACCACCACTAATTATAAGATTACTGCTAATCAAGAAAAAACACCTGTAAAAGCTAATTCTTACTATGTTACTAATCTTAAACAATTTATTGAGTTTTATGAGGATTTTTATTTTGATGGAGAGGAGTGGGATAAAGACGTTTGGGATAGACGAAACTTACCTTTGCCAGATGATAAGGTTAACCCAACACAATATGAATATACAATTAACTTTAAAGGGTTTCGGAATACATATTTTAAACAGCTTGTAAAAAGATATTGTAAGTTAAGATTGAACATGGATAGCTTTTCCTATGTAAGTGATATTGCCCAAAAACTTAAAGAGTTCTTTAATTTTCTGGACATAAAGTTTAAACACGTTCAGAGAGTACACCAATTAACGAGAGTGGAAATTGAAGCATATTTAAGTGAACTAAACATGATGGGGATAAAACCTAGTACAATAACTGGGAGGATCTCTATATTGGAAGGACTATTTAGTACCCTTCATAGGCTAGAATGGGATGATGTTCCTTCCAAATTATTAATTTATCCCGAGGACTATCCGAAAATACCAAGAGCAAAACCTCGCTTTATAGACGAATTCGTTCTAGAGCAATTGAACAGTCATCTTGATAAATTACCCGAATATATAGCTACGATGACTATGATTGTTCAAGAATGTGGAATGAGGATAAGTGAATTGTGCACCTTGAAAAAAGGCTGTTTATTAGAGGACAAAGATGGAGATTACTTTTTAAAGTATTATCAATGGAAAATGAAAAAGGAGCATATAGTTCCAATATCTAAAGAGGTAGTTTTACTTATTAAAGTTCGGGAAGATAAAGTTTCAGAGGAATTTCCAGATAGTGAATACCTCTTTCCAAGAAAAGATGGATCGCCATTAAAACAAGAAACATTTAGAGGCGAATTAAATAAATTAGCTTATGAGCAAAATATAGTGGATAAATTAGGCGAGATTTATAGATTCCATGCCCATGCCTTTCGCCATTCAGTAGGAACAAGAATGATTAACAACGGGGTGCCCCAGCATATTGTGCAGAAATTTTTGGGACATGAAAGCCCAGAAATGACAAGCAGATACGCTCATATCTTTGATGAAACTCTAAAAAATGAATTTACTAAATTTCAAGAAAAACTGGTTACCAATAATGGAGATGTGCTCAATCTAGATGATGATAGTGAAGTCGATGATGTAGAGCTTCAATGGTTCAAGAAAAATATAAATGCACAAGTGCTTCCAAATGGTTATTGTAGATTGCCAGTAATAGCAGGTGGTTGTCCACATGCGAATGCATGCTTAGATTGCACTCACTTCTGTACCAGTAAGCAATTCTTACCACAGCACGAAGAACAGTTAGAGCGTACAGAAGAGTTATTAACCATAGCAAAGGATAAACAATGGCAAAGACAAATAGAGACTAATAGCCGTGTTAAAGAGCGTTTAGAACAAATCATTGGAAGTTTAACGGGGTAATTATCAATGAATAAACAAGTTAGAAATACAACAGAAATTGTACGTTTGGCGAAGCAGAAATCACAAAAGACAAGAGAAAAAGTAGACAAAGCGATTTCTAAATTTTCGATTGAAGGTAAAGCTATTAATTTTAATTCAATAGCAAAGGAAGCTAATGTTTCTAAATCATGGCTTTATAAGGAACACGATATTAGGCAAAGAATCGAATCCCTTCGTGAGCGTCAAATAACATCAAATGTAGTCTCAAAACCCAAGAAAAGTTCTCGTTCGGAGGAAATCCTTATAAAAACCTTAAAAAGAAGAGTTATGGAATTAGAAAAAGAAAATAAAAAATTACAGAACCAAATTCAAAAATTATATGGAGATCTGTATAATAAAGAGTAGTTTTTATTATTAATCTGTAGACAGATTGTGAAAGGATGCACTTAAACTAACGGGGCAGTTATGTTTAAGATACTTTAAAATTTGGTTAAAATCTCCGAAAGGATTGGTTTCTAACATTAGAAACCAATCCTTTTTAATATTAATTATATATCATTCAAACAATCATTTGACTATTTGTTTATAGTGGGATATATTATAATCATCAAACAAACAGTCATTTGAATAAGGAGGGTAATTATGACAAAAGATATGTGTGAAGTTACCTATATTCATGAAGATAAGGTAAACAGGGCTAAAAAAGACCTTGCTAAACAGAATCCTATGGATGTAGCGAAAGTTTTTAAGGCTCTATCAGATGATACAAGAGTTAAAATTGCTTATGTTTTGTCTTTAGAGGGAGAGTTATGTGTTTGTGATGTAGCTAATATCATTGAATCTTCAACGGCTACGGCATCCCATCATTTAAGATTATTGAAAAATTTAGGTATAGCAAAATACCGTAAAGAAGGAAAATTAGTCTATTATTCACTAGATGATGAGCATGTTAAACAGCTTGTAGAAAAAGCTTTCTTGCATCAAAGGGAGGTTGCTAGTATTGGATAGTTCAACAAAAACATTAACAGAAGATAAACAGGTTTACCGTGTGGAGGGTTTCTCGTGTGCGAATTGTGCTGGGAAGTTTGAAAAAAATGTAAAAGAACTATCAGGGGTGCATGATGCTAAAGTCAATTTCGGAGCTTCCAAAATTGATGTCTTTGGCAGTGCAACCGTTGAAGATCTGGAAAAGGCTGGTGCTTTCGAGAATCTTAAAGTGGCACCAGAGAAGGCTAGAAGAAGGGTCGAACCAGTGGTAACAGAAGATAAAAATGTTTACCGTGTGGAGGGATTTTCTTGCGCAAACTGTGCTGGGAAGTTTGAAAAAAATGTAAAACAACTAGCTGGAGTTCAGGATGCAAAAGTGAACTTTGGCGCTTCTAAAATTGATGTATATGGAAACGCATCGGTTGAAGAGCTTGAAAAAGCAGGTGCTTTCGAGAATCTTAAGGTAATTCCTGAAAAACTGGCGAATCCATCGATACAAGCGGTCAAAGAAGACACTAAGGCTCCTAAAGAAGAGAAAATACCGTTTTATAAAAAACACAGCACATTGCTGTTTGCCACATTACTGATTGCTTTTGGTTACCTTTCTCACTTTGTAAATGGAGAAGATAACCTTGTAACGTCCATGTTATTTGTAAGTTCGATTGTAATTGGCGGATATTCACTATTTAAAGTTGGTTTTCAAAATTTGATACGCTTTGATTTCGACATGAAAACCCTGATGACCGTTGCAGTTATTGGAGCTGCCATCATTGGTGAATGGGCAGAGGCATCCATTGTTGTCATTCTCTTTGCAATCAGTGAAGCACTTGAACGTTTTTCTATGGATAGAGCAAGACAGTCCATTCGTTCATTGATGGATATTGCCCCAAAAGAAGCACTTGTTAGGCGGAATGGTCAGGAAATAATGATCCATGTGGACGATATTGCCGTGGGTGATATTATGATCGTCAAACCAGGGGAGAAAATTGCCATGGATGGGATCATTATAAATGGTGTGTCGGCTGTCAACCAGGCTGCTATAACAGGAGAATCTGTCCCTGTTGCCAAAACGGTAGATGATGAAGTATTTGCAGGCACGCTTAACGAAGAGGGACTACTTGAAGTAAAAATCACCAAATACGTAGAGGATACAACTATCTCCAAGATTATTCATCTGGTTGAGGAAGCACAAGGGGAGCGCGCTCCAGCGCAAGCATTCGTAGATAAATTTGCGAAATATTATACGCCGATCATTATGGTTATTGCGGCGCTCGTTGCAGTCGTTCCACCTTTATTCTTTGGTGGAAGTTGGGATACTTGGGTTTATCAAGGATTAGCGGTACTTGTAGTTGGATGTCCGTGTGCATTAGTTATTACTACTCCAATCTCGATTGTCTCGGCAATTGGAAATGCAGCTAAAAAAGGTGTGTTGATTAAAGGCGGTGTCTATCTAGAGGAATTAGGAGCCATTAAGGCAATCGCATTTGATAAAACAGGAACACTGACAAAAGGTGTACCAGTGGTAACAGATTTTAAAGTGTTAAATGATCAAGTGGAAGAAAAAGAGCTGTTTTCCATTATTACAGCTTTAGAATATCGATCACAACATCCACTTGCTTCAGCAATAATGAAGAAAGCAGAGCAAGATAATATTACTTATTCCGATGTTAGAGTGAAGGACTTCACTTCTATTACAGGTCGGGGCATTCAAGGGAATATAGATGGAACAACCTATTACATTGGCAGTCCAAGGCTTTTTAAAGAATTAAATGTTTCCGATTTTAGCCTTGAGTTTGAAAATAAAGTGAAAGTTTTACAAAACCAAGGGAAAACGGCCATGATTATTGGAACGGACCAAACAATCCTCGGCGTGATTGCTGTAGCAGATGAGGTCCGCGAAACAAGTAAAAATGTGATTCTAAAACTTCATCAGTTAGGAATCAAGCAAACAATTATGCTGACAGGTGATAATCAAGGTACCGCAGAAGCAATCGGTGCTCATGTAGGCGTTTCTGATATTCAGTCCGAATTGTTGCCACAGGATAAGTTGGACTATATTAAAAAAATGAAAGCCGAGCATGGTAATGTAGCTATGATTGGCGATGGCGTCAATGATGCTCCTGCACTTGCTGCATCCACTGTTGGCATTGCAATGGGCGGTGCTGGAACAGATACTGCCATCGAGACAGCTGATATTGCATTAATGGGAGATGATTTAAGTAAGCTTCCATTTGCAGTAAGACTTAGCAGGAAAACGCTAAATATCATCAAAGCGAACATCACGTTTGCCATCGGAATTAAGATAATTGCCTTACTATTGGTTATTCCAGGCTGGCTAACCCTTTGGATTGCGATTCTTTCCGATATGGGAGCCACTATTTTGGTAGCATTAAATAGTTTGCGACTGATGAGAGTGAAGGATAAATAGGTACTATATGTGTGCAATTTACGGAAGGACTTTTCATTTTGAAGAAAAGTCCTATCCCTAAAATATTTGGAGATGATAAAATGATCGCGACGATACTGACGGCTACTGCGGTATATGTAGCAACAGGAATTGATTATCTCGTCATATTAATTCTTTTGTTTTCGCAAGTAAAAAAAGGTCAGGTAAAACATATTTGGATAGGACAATATATAGGGACTGCAATTGTGATAGGAGCAAGTCTTTTAGTTGCACAGGGGGTTGTAAATTTAATTCCTCAGCAATGGGTTATCGGACTACTTGGACTTTTACCACTTTACCTAGGCGTGAAAATATGGATTAAAGGAGAAGAGGATGAAGATGAAAGTAGCATTTTATCTTTATTCTCCTCTGGAAAATTTAATCAGTTATTTTTGACGATGATTTTCATCGTATTGGCTTCCAGTGCGGATGACTTTTCCATTTATATACCGTACTTCACGACCTTAAGTATGTCTGAAATCTTTATTGTCACTATTGTCTTTCTAATTATGGTTGGAGTTTTGTGCTATGTCAGTTACCGTCTAGCTTCCTTCGATTTTATATCGGAAACAATTGAGAAATATGAACGTTGGATTGTACCAATTGTATTCATTGGGCTAGGTATTTATATATTGTTTGAAAATGGAACATTCAATGCTCTGATTTCATTTCTTCTTTGAAGTGGCGAATCCAAACCATAAAGTAAAGTATAAAGAGGTTATCCTATTGATTGGGATAACCTTT
The DNA here is from genome assembly GCF_022386455.1 of Mammaliicoccus sp. I-M35. Lineage (NCBI taxonomy): Bacteria > Bacillati > Bacillota > Bacilli > Caryophanales > Staphylococcaceae > Mammaliicoccus > Mammaliicoccus sp. I-M35. Next base: position 41,923 of record NZ_JAJNIL010000012.1, read on the forward strand.
TTATATTTAACTAATTATCATTTACGTTAAACACATGTACTTAAAGTAAGAACATTGATTTAAACCATTTTTTTCATAATTTACTCTTGATAAGATCCGACACCTTCTCCAGGAGATATCAAAATAACTCAGAGAATAAAAGAGATTAGTGAAATGATGGGCATTATATTATATGACCACATAATATTTTCAGAAAATGATCATCATTCAATTATCAAAAAAATTGCACTTTCTACTGGTATATATCCTTGCATTAATTTTATAAAAAATGCCCCTACTGAAGATATAAAAGCAATTGCTATGCTATTGTTCACTACCGTATTCATTGGTAATTTAAATAATGCTAATAATACAGGAATGATGATAAATGCTCCACCTGCACCCACAATTCCCGAAATTACACCAATTCCAAATCCAACTATAATAAATAGCAAAGGTTTAGATTTCGTCTCTTGTGTAGTAGGTTTAACTTTAATAAACATCAATATTAAAGCAAGTATGGCGATTATTACATATACCGTATTTACAAAAGTAGCATTAAACAAACTAGCTAAAATTGCCCCTAACATGCTTCCAATCAACATACCCCCTCCCATATATATAACAAGTTTAGGAGAGAAAGCTGGTTGTTTTCTTGCATTTAATGATCCACTAAGTGTACTGAAAAATACTTGACTAGAGGTAAGTCCCGAAGCAATATATGCACTATACGCAGGTATACCTATTAATGGTGGCAATATAAGAATAGCTGGGTAAATAATAATTGCGCCCCCAATACCTATTAATCCAGATATAAATCCACCCAGTACGCCAATTAGCAACATAATAGTCATATTTGCTATATCCATTATTTACTTTTAACTAATAAATTAACTGCTTCATTAATTAATTCTTGAGAACTTTCATTATTTTCTTCTGCTGTTTTAACGCATTCTATTAAATTTTCACTAATTATAATCCCCATTAAACGTTGTATAGAACCTTTAGATGCACTAAGTTGCGTAATTATATCTTTGCAATCTTTTTCTTCTTCCATCATTTTTACGACACCATTTAATTGACCTTGTATTCTATTTATACGATTAATCATTTTTTTATCATAAGTCATATTCATTTCCTCCACATAAATTGATTAAGTTAATAATAATAAATTAAAACAAAATTGTCAAATACCCCTATAGGTATTTGGCAAATGATTCTATCCGTTTTATTATACCCTCATAGGTATTTATAGGAGGTAAGTATGGAACAATACAAAGAAGTACACATTAATTCATTAAACAAAGAAGAATTAGAAAAATTGGCAAAAATGGGTCAATTGATTGATGTTAGAACAAAAGAAGAATATGAATTAGGACACATTAACGGTTCAACTTTACACCCAGTAGAAGAGATTAAATCATTCAATAAGAATAGCAACAAAACGTATTATATACATTGTAAAAGCGGTAACCGAAGCACTAAAGCTTGCGATTATTTAGCCAAACAAGGTTATGATGTCGTGAATTTAAAGGGTGGATATAAAGATTATGAAGCAAAGAACTTCAATAGTGCTCCTTTAATAGAAAAAGATATTGAAATCAAAGAGAATCGTAAACAATTTGATTTTAGAGGTCTTCAGTGCCCTGGACCTATTGTTAATATCAGTAAAGAAATTAACAATATTTCAACGGGTGAGCAAATCGAGGTAACAGTTACAGATCCTGGTTTCAATAGTGATATTAAAAGTTGGGCGAAACAAACAGGGAATACCCTTGTAAATCTTACTGAAGAAGCAAATGTAATTAATGCAATTATTCAAAAAGAAAAGCCAAAAGAATTTGAAATCAATGACACTGCTACAGGTACAACAATTGTTTTATTTAGCGGTGAGTTAGATAAGGCAGTAGCAGCAATGATCATCGCAAATGGCGCTAAAGCAGCAGGTAAAGATGTAACTATTTTCTTTACTTTTTGGGGCCTCAACGCATTAAAAAAAGCGCAATCAACTCGCGTTAAAAAGAAAGGTATTTCCAAAATGTTTGACCTTATGTTACCTAAGGATCCAATACATATGCCATTATCAAAAATGAATATGTTTGGACTAGGTAATATTATGATGCGTTATGTAATGAACAAGAAAAATGTTGATTCTTTATACTCACTTATCGATCAAGCAATCGATCAAGATATAAAGTTAATTGCTTGTACCATGAGTATGGATGTTATGGGAATTTCAAAAGAAGAATTAAGAGATGAAGTCGATTATGGTGGCGTAGGTACTTATATTGGACATACTGAGCAAGCAAATCATAACTTATTTATCTAATCAATAAAATCTATTTTAAAAAGGAGTTTTTTTTGTTTTTCAAACAATTTTATGAAGACAATTTTTCACAAGCATCTTATTTAATTGGATGTCAACGTACAGGAGAAGCAATGATTATTGACCCTATACGAGATTTAACAAAATATTTAAAAGTTGCAGATAAAGAAGGATTCACAATTACTAAAGCTGCAGAAACACATATTCATGCTGATTTTGCTTCAGGTATTAGAGATGTGGCAAATAAATTGAATGCAAGTATATACGTATCTGATGAAGGTAAAGATGAATTTAATTATAAAAATATGCCTAAACAAACACATTTCGTTAAGCATCAAGATATTATCTATTTAGGAAAGATTAAATTAGAAGTCTTACACACTCCAGGCCATCCCCCTGAGAGTATTAGTTTTTTACTTACTGACGAAGGTGGGGGTTCCAGTATACCAATGGGATTATTTAGCGGTGACTTCATCTTTGTTGGTGATGTAGGTAGACCAGATCTATTAGAAAAAGCTGTAAATGTTGAAGGTTCTACAAAAATCGGAGCAAAACAAATGTATCAGTCCATACAATTTGCTGCAACATTACCAGACTATATTCAAATTTGGCCAGGTCATGGTGCAGGGAGTCCTTGTGGTAAAGCGCTAGGTTCATTACCTACAACTACTTTGGGTTATGAGAAAATAAACAACTGGGCTTTTAATGTTAAAGATGAAACTTCATTTATCGAAACTTTAACACTCAATCAGCCAGCTCCACCACACCATTTTTCACAAATGAAAAAAATAAATCAATTTGGTATGCAAATGTACCAACCATATAATGTTTACCCTAGTTCAAGCAATACACAAACTGCTTTTGATCTTCGAAGTAAAGAAGCATTCCATGGTGGTCATATGCATGGAACTATCAATATTCCTTTTAATAAAACTTTTATAAATCAAATTGGTTGGTATTTAGATTATGACTAAGATATTGAATTAATTGGCGATAAATCTACCGTTCAACAAGCTATTCATGCTTTACAATTAATTGGTTTTGAAAATGTAAAAAGTTACCGTTTGCCACAAACAAATATCGTCACATCATCTATTCATAGTTCTGAAATGACTGGTGAAGAACATAATGTATTAGATGTTCGTAATGATGATGAATGGCGTAAAGGTCATTTAAAACAAGCAATTCATATTCCTCACGGTAAACTTTTAAATGAAGATATACCTTTCGATAAAAATGACCTAATTTATGTACATTGTCAATCAGGTGTTAGAAGTTCAATAGCGGTAGGAATATTAGAATATAAAGGATTTACGAATATTGTTAACGTTAGAGGTGGCTATCAACATTTACCAGCATTTTTAAAATAGTTTTCTTCTGCAATAGAACTATAAAAATCCCTCAATCCGAAAATTCAATTCGGATTGAGGGATTTTTTTATAAAGACAATTACGAACTTTGATTATTCATTTGAATTAGTTTTTTATGCTTTTATATCTAAGTAAATATCATTAATCTGTAGTACTTTTTGGATAATTGCTAATGTACCACCTAGCAAAGTTGCAAATTTGACATTAGATGTTAACTTTATTTGAATTTCGTTACGTGAATATTGTTTGAACTGGTTCTTAATTGCTTCTAATATTTCAGGCATTTCATTGAACAATGGACAGTTAATGTAAATTGCATTCGGATTAAACTGGGTGTTTAAATTATGTATTAAAACAGCAATTTTATTTATAAATTGTTCCATTTCTTCAACTACGACTGGATTTTTTTCATTATAAAATTGAATTAATTTGCTAAGCGTCATCTTCTCATTTAGTTGATTACTTAAATTATGCAGTAAAGCTTCTTGTGAAAAAATATCTTCAATCTTATGAAAGATCTCCACATTATCGCTAACTTTTGAGACAAGTGTTTTTCCAATTTCACCCGCTTCCCCATTTGCACCACGATACAATTGATTATTAATAATAAGCCCAGCACCAATACCTTTATGTATACTTAAAGCAATAAGATTATTGTAGGATAAATTATGATTAAAATTACGTTCATATAACGCTGAAAGATTCGCTTCATTTTCAACTACGACTGGAACATTAGTAATTTCTTTTATTTTCTTAGCAATTGAAATTCCTTCAGTTTCATGGAATGGTAAATATGTCACATGCTGCTCATTATCCACAACTCCATGTATAGAAACAGACACACCTAATAGTCCGTTATAAGTATCAAGTTTCTCCTGAATATCAATATGTTTTTTTATTATGCTTAATATACTACTAACCTTTTCATCAGGTAAATCATAAGATTCATGCTTAATGACATTACCATCAAAATAATTGTACATCACTTCAACAGAACTATAAGTTAAATCCAAAGAAATAAAATAACCATAAAGATGATTAACCTTCAGAAGAATAGGTTTTCTACCACCACTCTTCGTGCTATCACCCTCACCAACCTCATTAACAAGAGATTTATACTTTAACTTATTCAAAATACTAGAAATCGTTGCCTTATTAATCTCAAGATTTTTAGATATTTGAGTACGCGAAATATTATGATGGTTATAAATTTCCCTTAGCACTCTTTTTTCATTATCATTTATATTTAAAATATTTTCCATAATTGCCTACCCCATAAGTTATTTTGAATTTAGTTTATAGTTTATCATGTATTTTTATACCAACTATTTTAACATAAATTAAATTAAACCTTAGAACAACTTAAAACCTCACTTAGGTTATCATCTTCGTTCTTTTATTTTTTTTATTATTTCAATAAATTACGTATTTCCAATATGACGATTTTTTATGCAAAGTCGTTGTATGTTTTTCAAATTTTTGACATTTATGCAATCTAAATAGCCAATTAGGGAATTTTTAACATTTTTTATTTGTTTGATATTATACTTAATGTATCTTAAATAGAAAGAGGGTATGCATATGGATTTCACTGGTGTTATTACAAGCATTATTGATTTAATCAAGACTTGCATTCAGGCTTTCGGTTAATTTTTTCAACTAAAAAACAGAGGAAATATTCAACGACTTGATTGTTTCCTCTGTTTTCTATGTATTGTTGTAAACACAACAATTTTATTTTTTATTCAATATATTTCTCAATTCTTCTATTTCATCTTGTGATAGATCTTCTTTTTCTACAAAGTTTAAGACAAGTGAATTGAAACCGCCTTTGTATACTTTATTGATAAAGTTTTTAGATGTTTTATATTTTATATCACTTTCTTCTACAAGAGAGTAATATTGAAAAATTTTATTGTCTTTTTTACGATCTATAAATCCCTTTTTATACAATCTCGTTATAAGTGTACGAATGGTTTTTGGACTCCAGTCCTTTTGCATTTGTATTTCTTCTATTATATTATTCGCACTTGCATATTTTTTCATCCAAATGATATTCATAACTTCCCATTCTGCAGATGATATTTCATACGTTTTATTATCCATTATATTAACTCCATTTCTTTTAAAATACGCTCAGAAATTTGTTGTGCTTTTTCGCCATTCGCATTGTCTTCGCCTTTTAAATGTGTAGCAAAATAATACGTATTATCTTTCGTTTCAACATAACCTACGAACCATCCATTTGCTTCTTTGTGATTCACGATTCCTGTTCCAGTTTTACCTACATATTTATAAGTATCTTTTTGTTTCAAAGTCATACTATTTTCAACTTTTTCAATAGCCTTATTATCAAAATGCATGTTATGTTGTTTCATATTTTTCAACAAATTAACCTGTTCTATTGCAGAAATTTTTAATGAAGATTCATTCCAATAATTTTCATTCCCTGATATTTCTTCATTACCATATTCAATTAGATCTAAATAAGATTTAACCTCATCTTGTCTTAAATGTTTGTTTAAATTTTCGTAATACCAATTTACTGAATATTTCATTGAAGAATTTAAATTTTGATCTTGGTTCCATTCTTTAAATGGATATTGATGTTTATCCCATTGTTGTTCAGTATGATTTAATGAGAGTAAATTTTGGTCGAATGCCATTAACGCTAAATAAATTTTGTAAGTAGAATTAGGTGAATATCGTTGTTTACTTTCTGGTTCATTATAAATAGAATAAGCTTGCTCCCGTTCATTATAAAGCACAAAACTTCCATCAAATCCTTTGAAATACGGAGCTAGTTGATTTAATTTTTTATATGATACATTTGTTTCATATTTGTCTTGTTGAACATGTGCAGATAGTAACGGTGCTTGTATTAAAAGCGATATACTACATACAATATACGCAACAATACGCTTGTTTCGATTAGGTTTAGGCATTGAATCATAAAGTGCAATATACTTAACACGTTCTTTAATATTTGAATTAAAACCTAGTAAATATTGTGCTGCCACATTATTTATGTGCTGAGATTTTAAAATAGAGCATTTTAATATCGATTCACCATAACGTATATGTTCATGGCGATTCAAAATTTTTAAAACGTTTCTATCACATACTTTTTCACAGTCATTGTCCATCATTGTTTTACTTATATATAGTGCAGGATTAAACCAGAATATCATTTTAAAAACAACATAAAGCTGGTTGAATATTAAGTCATGACTTTTCACATGTGATAGTTCATGTAGAATAATATATTCAATTTCTTTGTCATTCATGGTTTCGACTACGACAGTTGGTAGTACAATTTGGGATTTCACTAAACCAAATACCATCGGATTATCAATGTTTGAACTATAACTAATTGTTATATGCTTTTTGTAGAACTGCATCTTACTTTGACATACTTTAAGTCGTTCATTAAGATATGACGATTCCAATGACGAACTTTTAATAACATCAATTTGTCGGAATGCCTTAATCATATAAAATAAGCACAACAAACTACCAAATACCCATATCAAAAGAATCATATACGTTATATTTGAGGTCTCAAACTGATTAACATTAATTGCTAAGTCTTTCGTAACAGATGATTGTTGACCATCTAACATATGACTAACCGAAGAAGTCGTGTCAGATACATTTCGATTCATCATATCTTTTGAAAATGTAAAATTCGATATTTTGTAAAATGGTATTAATGGAATTAACGTGGAGACGAGCACTAATAACCAAATCTTATGTGACATAATATTTTGAGTATATTTTATATAGAGCATTCTCACTAAAAAAATTACACATATCGTGAGCAATGAACTGATTATACTTAACATTAAAAAAGATGATAACACCTTCTACACCTCCATATCACAAAAATTATAACATTATTTTGACATAAATACTACATTTGTAATATACTACAAATGTAGTCTTATATAAGGAGGATATTGATGAAAAAGATAAAAATTGTTCCACTTATTTTAATAGTTGTAGTTGTCGGGTTTGGTATATATTTTTATGCTTCAAAAGATAAAGAAATTAATAATACTATTGATGCAATTGAAGATAAAAATTTCAAACAAGTTTATAAAGATAGCAGTTATATTTCTAAAAGCGATAATGGTGAAGTAGAAATGACTGAACGTCCGATAAAAATATATAATAGTTTAGGCGTTAAAGATATAAACATTCAGGATCGTAAAATAAAAAAAGTATCTAAAAATAAAAAACGAGTAGATGCTCAATATAAAATTAAAACAAACTACGGTAACATTGATCGCAACGTTCAATTTAATTTTGTTAAAGAAGATGGTATGTGGAAGTTAGATTGGGATCATAGCGTCATTATTCCAGGAATGCAGAAAGACCAAAGCATACATATTGAAAATTTAAAATCAGAACGTGGTAAAATTTTAGACCGAAACAATGTGGAATTGGCCAATACAGGAACAGCATATGAGATAGGCATCGTTCCAAAGAATGTATCTAAAAAAGATTATAAAGCAATCGCTAAAGAACTAAGTATTTCTGAAGACTATATCAAACAACAAATGGATCAAAATTGGGTACAAGATGATACCTTCGTTCCACTTAAAACCGTTAAAAAAATGGATGAATATTTAAGTGATTTCGCAAAAAAATTTCATCTTACAACTAATGAAACAGAAAGTCGTAACTATCCTCTAGAAAAAGCGACTTCACATCTATTAGGTTATGTTGGTCCCATTAACTCTGAAGAATTAAAACAAAAAGAATATAAAGGCTATAAAGATGATGCAGTTATTGGTAAAAAGGGACTCGAAAAACTTTACGATAAAAAGCTCCAACATGAAGATGGCTATCGTGTCACAATCGTTGACGATAATAGCAATACAATCGCACATACATTAATAGAGAAAAAGAAAAAAGATGGCAAAGATATTCAACTAACTATTGATGCTAAAGTTCAAAAGAGTATTTATAACAACATGAAAAATGATTATGGCTCAGGTACTGCTATCCACCCTCAAACAGGTGAATTATTAGCACTTGTAAGCACACCTTCATATGACGTCTATCCATTTATGTATGGCATGAGTAACGAAGAATATAATAAATTAACCGAAGATAAAAAAGAACCTCTGCTCAACAAGTTCCAGATTACAACTTCACCAGGTTCAACTCAAAAAATATTAACAGCAATGATTGGGTTAAATAACAAAACATTAGACGATAAAACAAGTTATAAAATCGATGGTAAAGGTTGGCAAAAAGATAAATCTTGGGGTGGTTACAACGTTACAAGATATGAAGTGGTAAATGGTAATATCGACTTAAAACAAGCAATAGAATCATCAGATAACATTTTCTTTGCTAGAGTAGCACTCGAATTAGGCAGTAAGAAATTTGAAAAAGGCATGAAAAAACTAGGTGTTGGTGAAGATATACCAAGTGATTATCCATTTTATAATGCTCAAATTTCAAACAAAAATTTAGATAATGAAATATTATTAGCTGATTCAGGTTACGGACAAGGTGAAATACTGATTAACCCAGTACAGATCCTTTCAATCTATAGCGCATTAGAAAATAATGGCAATATTAACGCACCTCACTTATTAAAAGACACGAAAAACAAAGTTTGGAAGAAAAATATTATTTCCAAAGAAAATATCAATCTATTAACTGATGGTATGCAACAAGTCGTAAATAAAACACATAAAGAAGATATTTATAGATCTTATGCAAACTTAATTGGCAAATCCGGTACTGCAGAACTCAAAATGAAACAAGGAGAAACTGGCAGACAAATTGGGTGGTTTATATCATATGATAAAGATAATCCAAACATGATGATGGCTATTAATGTTAAAGATGTACAAGATAAAGGAATGGCTAGCTACAATGCCAAAATCTCAGGTAAAGTGTATGATGAGCTATATGAGAACGGTAATAAAAAATACGATATAGATGAATAACAAAACAGTGAAGCAATCCGTAACGATGGTTGCTTCACTGTTTTATTATGAATTATTAATAAGTGCTGTTACTTCTCCCTTAAATACAATTTCTTCATTTTCATTGTATGTTGAAAGTGACACTGTAACGAGTCCATTTTCTTTTTTTATGGATTTCTTATTTGTAATTTCAGCGATAACGTACAATGTATTACCTGGGTATACAGGTTTAATAAATTTAACGTTATTCATTTGTGTTCCTGCTACAACTTCTTCTCTGTTTTCAACGTAAAGTGTATAAAACAGAATGCGATACTATCAAGGGAGTTAAAACAATATACAGAACAGTAAAACACTATAAATAAAAATAAAAGTGCAATAAAAGTGCAATTTTTGCACCTAATCATACTCTGTTTATATATGAAAACTAGATTCTGAATCCAATATTTGGTTAACGAGAGGCGTTCGAATTTGAACGTCTTTTATATATTACTTTCAAATAAATATGAGGTAGAATACTATCTATTTTCTTTTTAACCCAATTGTTATAATGGAGAGTGTAAAATATTTTGTGTAAATAGAAAAAAGGAAGTCCCTTCTGTAGAATAGAGTTACCACAACACATTCACAGAAGAGAGGACTTCCCTATGAACGATTTTACTACAGAAATTCTAAAGACTCTAGCGAACAAAGGCGATTTGAATGAATTATTCCGTGTCCATTTGGAGAAAGCAGTCAATACGCTTCTCAAAACGGAGTTAACGGCTTTCCTAGATTACGAAAAGTATGATCGCATTGGTTTTAACACGGGTAATTCTCGTAACGGCTCCTATGACCGTACGGTCAAGACCGAGTATGGGGAACTTCATCTCCAGATTCCGCGCGACCGCAATGGTGAGTTCAAGCAACAGACTGTTCCTGCTTATAGACGGACGAATGACACGTTAGAGGAGACCGTCATTCACCTCTTCCGAAAAGGTATTACCATGTCGGAAATCGCAGACTTGATTGAGAAAATGTATGGGCATTACTACACGCCCCAAACCATGTCCAATATAACAAAATCATTTACAGAAGAGGTAACGGCGTTTAATGGGCGGGAGCTTCATGACCGTTATGCTGCTATTTATATGGACGCAACGTATATTCCGTTAAAGCGGAAAACCGTCGCCAAGGAAGCTATTCATATCGCAGTTGGCATTCGCCCGGACGGATCAAAGGAAGTATTGAGCTATGCGATTGCACCGACTGAATCCATCACGATTTGGGAGGAAATTTTATTGGACCTTCAAGAGCGCGGTTTGAAAAATGTCCTCCTGTTCATCACGGATGGCTTAAAGGGGATGGTAGGAGCGATTAGTCGGTTCTATCCCAAAGCTCGTTTTCAACATTGTTGTGTACACGTTTCCCGTAATATCAGTCATAAAGTGCGTGTCGATGATCGTAAGGAAGTCTGTGATGATTTTAAAATGGTGTATCAAGCCTCATCTAAAGAGGTGGCGTTGGAAGCACGTGGTACTTTTGCGGAAAAATGGAAAACCAGCTATCCAAAAGTGGTTGAATCGATTCTTTCGAACGATCACTTGCTCACTTTCTATGATTTCCCCTTGGCCATACGCAAGAGTATTTATTCTACGAACTTGATTGAATCCTTTAATAAACAAATCAAAAAATACAGCCACCGCAAGGAACAGTTCCAAAATGAAGAGTCGATGGAACGTTTCTTAGTCTCGTCTTTTGATACTTACAACCAAAAATTCCTAGGTCGCAGTCATAAAGGTTTCCAACAGGCCGAAGGCGAGCTCGAACAAATGCTAAGCCAACTGATTGAGAATTAGAAACAATCTGCAGTAGGGAAGAATCATTTACACAAAATTATTGACGCTCCCTTATAATGAGAACTTTTACTAACATAATTTATGATAAACTTACTATATAATCATATTAATTAAATAGTTAGGAGATCTGCTTATGTTTATATCTACTCTTCAAATTCGAAATTTTAGAAATTATGAATCCGAAATCTTTCGATTCGATAATGAGACAAATACTATTATAGGTGAGAATGATTCAGGGAAAACCAATGCTCTTACTGCATTGAGAATCTTATTAGATGATAGTTATTACTATAGTAGTAAAACACTAAAAGAATCAGATTTTTTTCATGGAATTCAAAATGGGTGGCAAGGGCATTGGATTATTATCTCTGCGACATTTGAAGGAATCAGCGAAGAAGAATTTGACAATGAGATTTGTGCTTCCATTTCTTTAAATTCTGAAAGTCAAACAATCTTAGAAGAATTGATTTCAAATGCAGATAAAGGTGTAGGTAGTATTTCTCTATTTATTAGACCTAACAAAGCTATTAGAAAGCAATTATTTGATATTTCCACTGAATTAGACTCTCATCAATTTAACGAATTTAGAAATTCTATTCGTCTATCCGACTATGAATTTTACTACACATCTAAATCAAATCTAAATTTCTGTATCAATGAAAATTATGATAAATTGGTAGGAAGACTCAATGACAATATAGCTAGTAATCCTGAAGAAGACGATGAAGCTCTGTTGGGCTCAAGAATTGACATGTCAGATATTTTCAAGCATATTTCGGTTGTTTATGTTGACGCTCTTCGAGATGTTCTTAGAGAAATGAAAAACAATCGAAACCCAGTCAAAAGAATCATGGAAACAATTGAATCAAAAATATCATCAGATAATGTTGAGTCATTAAAAACAATTATACAGCAATTAAATGAGACTATTACCAGTGTTCCTGAAATTAGGAAAATTGGCGAAAATATTAATCGGCAACTAAATAGCATAATTGGTTCAGTGTATTCTCCTAATCTTCTTCTTTCCTCAACTATGTCAGATGATATGGGTTCTTTAGCAAAATTTCTTTCAATGAAGCCAGAACAAAATATCGACTTAGACTTACTAGGGTTAGGACATCTAAATATGATTTATTTAGCTTTGAAAATAGTCGAATTTGAAGCGTGTCGTTCAAGAGAACTACTTAATATTATGTTGATTGAAGAACCAGAAGCTCATATTCATCATCATATTCAAAAAACTCTGTTCGAAGGATTAAATCTTCAAAAAAACTATACTCAGATTCTCATGACCACACATTCTGTACATTTAGCTGAAGTGTCTGAAATATCTCGGATGAATGTATTAAAATCGTTTAATGGCAAATCTATCGTTATGAATCCAGCAAATAATCTGAACTCATTTGCTAAAGAAAAGTTAAAAAAGAACAATCTAAATCTAATAAACGCAGTAGAGAGATATTTAGATGTTAAAAGAAATGGATTGCTTTTTTCTAAAGGTGTTATCTTAGTTGAAGGAGATGCTGAAGAAATACTTATTCCTCAAATAGTAAAAAAATTATTTGGTATAAACTTAGACGAACTTGGAATAGGTTTGATTAATGTTGGTAGTACTTCGTTTGAATATATCGCTAGCTTGTTTGACGATGATAGAATACAGAGAAAGTGTGCTATTGTAACTGATTTAGATGAACAGGCAATCCCATCAGAACATCGATTGTATAAAAGCACTGCACAAGAGAAAGGTCAAGCAAGAAAAGAAAAATTATCCTCCCTTTTTAATGAAAACAATTGGGTTAATTGTTTTTATGCTAATACAACATTTGAAATTGAGTTTTTAGATGTGAATAAAGAAAATATTCTAACTTATGTCAGTCCAATTATAGATGACGCATTCAAAGATAAAAAAACAATAACTGCTTATAAAGAAGAAATACAAAGTGAACAATATTTAGAAAGAAATTTAGCGATGTTAAAACTAGCCAATCATGTTGGTAAGGGGTGGTTTGCAATTGAGTTAGGTGAAAAAATTGACTTTTTAATCAAAATTCCTAAGTATATTCTTAATGCTATTGCTTTTGCATGTCAGGAAATAGTAGATCTCTCAATTTATAAAAAAATTCTACTCCATACAATCGACTTGTACGAGGAAACTACAGAATTGTCAGCTTTATCAGCTAGTTTAAAAACAAGTGATACAGCTGATTTGAATATAGCAATAATTTCTTTATTAGAGTACTTTGGTAAAGATGAGGATGTTGTGTATCTAATCAATCAGATAGAAAATTACACAAAAATACTTTATGCTGAGGTTTCAAAATGACAAATATCTTCGAAAAAATCGTAAATGATTTAAATTTAGAACAAAAAGATGTTGTGGAAAGTGAAGATAACCTTTATGTAAATGCATGTCCTGGGAGTGGGAAAACAAGGGTACTTACAAGGAAAATTGCTTACCAAGCAATTAAACACGATGGATCACTAAAAAGAATAATTGCTATCACATACACTAATAGAGCTGCTGAAGAAATTAAGGAACGCCTAAGTTTACTTAGTATAGATGATGATATTAATATTTGGGTGGGGACAATACATCAGTTTTGTCTTGAATTTATTATTTATCCTTTTAAAATGAATCTCTCAAGAGTATCAAAAGGATTTACAATTATTGATGATTATACTCAAAGAGCTTACGTCAGCCAAATTAATAATATGCTGAATTTAAATCTCAAAACGTATGAACTGAACAAAATTGATTTGTCACTTTCTCATGATTTTAAAATTAATGAAGTTCAGTATACTCAAGTTTCTGAAATGTATCACACTATGTTGGAAAAAAATAAAGAAATTGATTTTGATATGATTTTACTAGTAGCGTATAAAATTTTAACTGTAAACAGTAACGTTGCACGTAATATTGCTAGTAATATAAGGGCGATTTATGTGGATGAATTTCAAGATACTAGAGAATTACAATACAATGTAATAGCTAAATTACTTCAAAACAACCCTCAAATTCAGTCAATGTTTGTTGGAGATATTGACCAAGCAATTTATGGATCATTAGATGGTATAGCTAAATCAGTTGAAGAACTAGAAATGCTAACTAGTCACACTTTTCAATCAAAGACGCTACATGGCTGTTACAGGTCTAATCAGAGATTAGTAGACTTCTACTCTAATTTTCAGAGTTGTCCTTACGAGATTGAAAGCAGAGGGAATAATAAAAACGACCGTGGTTTTATAAGTTATGATTGCAAAGTTACTAAGGAGGATTTACCCAACATAATAAAAAATATAATAAAGGAAAAGATTGAAAGCGGCATTCATGAAAAAGATATTTGTGTACTTGCTCCTCAACACTATCCTCTGTTTTCACTGGGTGAGTATTTAAAGAAAGAATTACCGTATTGCAATTTTGATGCTATAAATATATCACCAATTAAGGTAAATAATCATAGTTTATTTTTCAAGTTAGCAATTTTGTACTTTACTGAATCAGGTGAAAAGGTTCGAAGAAGAAAGCTAATTGCAAACGATATTTTAATTATATTAAAAAATGAATTTGGAATAGAAGTTAAAGATTATTTTATTGACTTAGATTTATTACAGCTAATAAACAGTGTGAAAAGAATGTATAGTGGAGACGACAACGGTGTTGATTTATACAAATTTGTTACCAAACATATATTTGTTAATCTTAATATTGACGAGAAAAATTACCCGTCTATTTTTAAGCACTATCTATTTTTTATTAACGAAGTAGAAGATCGGATAAAAAATAATTCATTATCTAGTAGTGTATCTAGTTTTAAGAAGATGTTTAAATCTCGAGATGGTATCACACTTACTACAGCACATAAAGTTAAAGGAAATGAGTATGATACTGTTATCGCTATTAATCTTCTAAACGGGAAAATTCCTCATTGGAATGAAATTTTTAATGTTTCTGATAAAGGAATTAGTTCAGCGAGAAAACTACTATACGTAATTTGTTCAAGAGCAAAAAATAATTTATTTCTTTTCTCAGAGGTGGGTTATTTTACGAGTAAAGGAGACTTGCTTTATCCCACTCAATTATTAGATAAAATAGAATTTGATTATAATATTTAAAATACCTAGGTAGTCGTTGTTTTAAATATAGTAGGAATCGGACGCTCAGTACGGAGCGTCTATTTTTTTACCCAATTTTGAAAGGAAGTGAACTTATGAAAATAAAAAATCAAGAATCAAAAGGTCGCTCTCCCCCCTTTAAAACCATCACACAAATAAGATTCATTCAAACATAAAAACAGAAAGGATAGGTAAAAATATGGAACTTAAATATGTCATTCCCAATATGGAAAAAACATTTGGACAATTAGAATATGCTGGTGAAGGGAACATTGAACAACGTCGAATAAATGGCAGACCAACCATTCTCTCTCGTAGTTACAATTTATACTCAACGATTCAACGAGCAGATGATATTGTTGTCATTCTTCCCTCCGAAGCTGGCGAGAAACATTTTGAATCCGACGAAAAAGTCAAACTCATCAACCCACATATTACCGCAGAAGGTTATAAAATTGGCAATCGAGGATTTACCAATTACATTATGCACGCAGACGATATGGTGAAAGCATAAGAAAGGAAAGGTGAAAAAATATGAGATTAGCAGAAGGTATTGTGATTGAAAAAGACCAGACATTTGGCACATTGAAATTTTCCGCCTTGCGTCGTGAGGTTCGTATCCAGAATGAAGATGGTACGGTTTCCGAAGAAATTAAAGAACGTACCTATGACTTAAAATCAAAAGGACAAGGACGCATGATACAAGTCAGTATCCCCGCTTCTGTTCCTTTGAAAGAATTTGACTACAACGCAGAAGTGGAATTAATCAATCCTGTGGCAGATACCGTAGCGACGGCTACTTTTCGAGGGGCAGACGTTGATTGGTACGTGAAAGCAGACGATCTTGTATTAAAAGGACAGACAAAACCTCATCAGAAATATAAAAAAGAAGCGTCCGAAAGTGAAAAATAGGTGTTGCTTATGACAAACACACCATTGATTTTGAAAGAAATTCCGAAGGATGAAGCCATTTCTTTTATTCGGCAATACCATTATTCAAAGATACTCCCTAGATTGTGTAAATACTTTCTAGGGATTTTTTCAGAAGAAAAATTATTAGGCGTTGTGGAATTAGGCTGGGGTACGCAACCCCTACAAACCATACGCAAACTCTTTCCCGACAGTTCCCTTCAAACCACAGATTATTTAGAAATTGGAAAGATGTGTTTTCTTCCAGAAATGAATCAAACCAATTATTTTGGCAGTCAAGCTCTTTCAGCTCTAATTAAGTGGTTGAAAGAACATACGGACTGTCATTTTTTATATACACTGGCAGATGGAATTGAGGGAAAATGTGGCTATGTCTATCAAGCGTCCAACTTCTTTTACTGCGGGTATTTCAAGACAAGTGTCTATCGTGATAAGCAGTCATGGGAAAAGATACACCCTCGAAGTGCTCGCCTTTTATTAGAGGAAAATGCTCGCTTTGAACAGGTAGAGAAAAAGCATTGGCTTTCCCAGGCATTTTGCGAATACAAAGGGATTGAGAAAATCAATGGACGCATGTTTCGCTATCTCTATCCGTTGACAAAAGAAGCGAAAAAACTGTTAGGACACACTCTCTATCGACGTCATTATTATCCGAAAGAAAAAAATTTACGCTTTGAAAAGCGAATCGCTTATCAGAAATATGAAGCCATTTCTCAACCAACTTTTGATAAACAGGCTCGTATCTACAATACACAATTATTTTGATAGGTGGAAAGGAGGATTTTTATGCCATTGCTTCATGACAGAGGAGAGCGAATCAAAGCCAACGATAAGCACTTGGTCTATCATTTTGTACTAATTTCATTGCTGGTAGTTTTTCTAGTCGTCCTACTCCCTTTTCATTGGAGAGCGTTACAATCGGTGAACTGGCAAGCAGTTCAGTTAGATACATTTTTCTATCAACTTCATACGCCATACTTTTGGAGCAGTATTCTCACTGCTCTTTTTGTATGCGGACTTATCAGCTGGCTTTATTATCACTATCGTATAGATTCTATAAAACAGTTAGAGCACCGTCAAAAGTTAGCTCGTATGATTTTAGAAAATCATTGGTATGAAGCCGAAGAAACTCAATCAGAGGGATTCTTTAAAGATTTACCCAGCAAGAAAACCAAACAACGAATCCGCCATTTTCCTAAAATATATTATCGAATGAAAGATGGACTAATCCATATTCATGTAGAAATCACCTTAGGGAAATATCAAGATCAGCTTTTGCACCTAGAAAACAAACTAGAAACAGGATTGTATTGTGAATTAGTGGAAAAAACGTTGAAAGATTCTTATGTAGAGTATGTCCTACTTTATGATACTATTGGCAATCGAATTGGCATTGAAGACGTGGTAGCTCAAGATGGACGTGTCAAATTGATGGAATCGGTCTATTGGGAGTTCGATTCTCTCCCTCACATGTTAATTGCTGGGGGCACTGGTAGTGGAAAATCCTATTTTATTCTCACATTGATTGAATCTCTCCTGCATACAAATGCAAAGCTTTATATTCTTGACCCTAAAAATGCTGATTTGGCAGACTTAGGGGCGGTCATGAATAATGTCTATTACCGTAAAGAAGATATGTTGGCATGTATCAATCAATTTTACGAAGATATGATTGATCGCAGTGAAACCATGAAACAACACCCTAACTATAAAACAGGAGAAAATTATGCTTATCTTGGTTTGTCTGCCAATTTTCTTATTTTTGATGAATATGTGGCAATGATGGATATGCTAGGTCGTGAAAGTACCACCGTTATTCATAAACTCAAACAAATTGTAATGTTAGGACGACAAGCAGGCTTCTTTTTAATTCTTGCCTGTCAACGTCCAGACGCAAAATATTTTAGTGATGGGATTCGGGACAACTTTAACTTCCGTGTGGCTTTGGGTCGTATGTCTGAAATGGGCTTTGGTATGATGTTCGGAAGCGATACACAAAAACAATTTTTCTTAAAACCCATCAAGGGAAGAGGTTACGTGGATACAGGAAAAAGTGTGATTAGTGAGTTTTATACACCCCTTGTACCAAAAAGGTACGATTTCTTAGGAGAAATAGGAAAAGTCATTCAAAAAAAGCAATCTGAGCCTGTACCGCACGAAGTGAAAGGTACAGGTTCAGACTTGCTTTGATTGGTGTGGCGTTAGCCACGCCAATCCTTTAGCCCCCTCTATCTAACAGGGGGGCACAAATACAACTGAAAACAGGCAATTCTCATCAACCAATGTTGATGGTACAAAGGATTGCGGAAAATATGAAAGGTGTAAACTCAAGGGTCATAGTTTACATCTTTTTTAGATTGGAGGTTTGCGAATGGAAAACGAAAAAATTTGGATTAAGGAATTGAAAGAAAAGCGACTGGCTTATGGCGTTTCTCAAAATAAACTGGCGGTTGCTTCTCATATTACCAGACCTTACCTATCGGATATTGAAACAGGCAAGGCAGTCCCTACTCAACAGGTGAAAGAAGATTTACTGAACGCTTTGGAACGCTTCAATCCCGATAACCCATTGGAGATGTTATTCGACTATGTACGGATTCGATTCCCTACCAATGATGTGGCTCAAATTATCGGTGAGGTTTTACGTTTGAATATGGATTATATGCTACACGAAGACTTTGGCTATTATTCTTATCCCGAACACTATCGTTTCGGTGATATTGTTGTCCTAGTCTCTCATGATGTAAGTAAAGGTGTTTTATTAGAACTGAAAGGAAAAGGCTGTCGGCAATTTGAAAACTTTCTATTGGCTCAACATCGGAGCTGGTATGATTTCTTTCAAGATTGCATGGAACATAAAGGTATTTTCAAACGCTTGGATTTAGCTATCAACGATAAAACAGGGATTTTGAATATTCCAGATTTGGCAAAGAAATGTAAACAGGAAGAATGCATTTCCGTCTTTCGAAGCTTTAAAAATTATCGCAGTGGTGAATTGGTTCACCGTGATGAAAAACCATACATGGGAAACACACTTTATATTGGCTCATTAAAAAGTGAAGTCTATTTCTGTATATATGAGAAAGATTATGAGCAATACGTGAAAAATGATGTTCCCTTAGAAGACGCAGAAGTAAAGAATCGGTTTGAAATTCGGTTAAAAAATGACCGAGCCACCCAAGCCATGAAAGATTTATTGGCACATCAACAGGCGGAAAAAACAGCCTTTGAAATTATCAATCGCTATATCCGCTTTGCAGATAAAGACGACACTAAACGTCGGAGTGATTGGAAAACTAATGAACGTTGGGAATGGTTTATCGGTAAAAATCGTGGAGCATTACGCCTAACCACACAGCCAGAGCCTTATTCTTTTGAACGAACATTGAACTGGTTACATCATCAAGTCGCCCCTACATTAAAAATCGCAAGCATTTTAGATGTTCTCAACGGTACAACCATTATCTCCACCATGATTCAGGAAGCCAAACTGACAGAAAAACATGAGAAATTAATTGAACAACAACATCTAGCCATGGAGGATTTGATTACATGAGCCTTTTAACAAAAGAATTAAAGAAGTTAGGGTTTCAGTGTGGCATTGAGTTTCAAGCGTATATACAAAATACAGGGAAATATACGTCTCTCATTATTGAGGGAAAACGGCAAGCTGGTGATACCATCTATACCTATGATTTTTACAAGGTGAGATTTTATAATAATTATACCAATCGAGTAACCGTCTATGGAGAGCATTTAACCCCTTTTCAATTATTAAGGCGTGTAAAAAGCTATATCTATTATCGAGAAAAATATCTTAAGGAAAGGAGGACAATCACATGAATTTTGGGCAGAATTTGTACAACTGGTTCTTGGATAATGCACAGTCATTGGTATTGTTAGCGATTGTTGTCATTGGACTGTTTTTAGGTTTTAAACGAGAATTTTCAAAACTCATTGGCTTCTTGATTATTGCTCTAATCGCCGTCGGACTTGTGTTCAATGCAGCTGGCGTGAAAGATGTGTTATTAAACTTATTTAACCGAATCATTGGTGCTTAACAGATATTTTTCATGATAAAATAGGAAGTATATATTTTGTTATGAAAGGATTTATGAATATGTTTACAAATGATCAATTTAAATCTCTTTTAATTAAAACATTAGAAAGAAAGAGCTCTTCAAATTATTATGAAGGAGGTAACGAGATTGTTTCTAAAATGAAAATATCAGAGGTAACTTTAGATGAGACTGACGATTTTACTTATTATAAAGGATATAAAAAGGGCTGGAATACGCTTTGCACATATCTTAAAATAAGAGTTCCTTTTGATGATTTAGACTTTTTTGAAAGTCATAAAGATTTGATTACCCAGACAGCAAGCTCCATATATGATAAACAAGGTGATAATGTATTAGTGGATACTATTTTAGTACCACTTCCAGAGAATTACGAAGTAATTAACTTTAGTCAGTTGAAAATTAGTGATGTGGTTTCACAAGCTATTGAAGACGCTGAGTCTTTTATGAGTAATGGTGAATATCAACGTGCCTTTGACAGAGTTCACACTGCTTTTCATGGATATTTAATTGAAATACTAAAAAAATATGAAATTACAGTTCCTAGAGACGAAAATCTATCTAAATTATATAGTAGGATACAACAATTAATTGAAAAAGAAATTCAACCTACTGAACTTGCTGATATAGTGAAGACAACGATAAGGTCATCAAATGGAATGATTAGCTCTCTTAATGAAGCAAGAAATAGGCATTCACTTGCACACCCTAATACAAATATTATTGGAAAGAGAGAAGCAAAACTAATAATAGGTATTTCAAGTACAGTTACAGATTATATTAGCGGATACCTTGATAAGTAGCGTCATTAACTGATTGCTACTTTTTTTATGACTATTTTTATAAAAAGGATGTGATAAGAATTGGAAATGAAAGTCTATGTGGCAAATTTAGGACGGTATAATGAAGGTGAATTAGTCGGAGCATGGTTTACTCCACCAATTGATGAGGAAGAAATGGCAGAAAGAATCGGTTTAAATGAGGACTACGAAGAATATGCAATACATGATTTTGAGCTTCCTTTTGATGTGGACGAATACACGCCGATTAGTGAAATCAACCGTCTATGTGAAGCCATTCAAGAAATCGAAGGTACACCTATTTATAATGAACTCAAAGAAATTCAAGGCATGTGGTTTAGTAGCTTGGAAGAATTACTGGAAAACAAAGAGGATATTCATTGTTATAGTGATTGTGATTCGATGGAAGATGTCGCCCGTTATTACGTGGAAGAAACAGGACAGCTTGGTGAAGTCCCTTCCAATTTACAAAATTATATTGACTACCAATCTTTGGGACGTGATATGGAAATAGAGGGTAATTACCTAGTTACCTCTCATGGGGTATTTGAATATTGTCAGTAAGTTTAACAATCCGTGTTATAATTAAATTAATAAATAGCACGGAGAGGTATAAATTATGGTAAATGTATTTGAAAATCTTAAACTATTAAAACTAGACATGAAAGATAAAGGCTGGGTGATAGATTCCTTTTACTTTCGTTACAAACAGCAAAATTATATTGTACTTGTTAAGCTATTTGAAAAAGAGGAAAAAGTTCCAGAATATGCTCTGTTAAAACTAGAATTTTTAAAGGAAAACGATTTTTCAGATATGCTAGCTGTCTATGCTAATTCGGTAAAATTATATACAGACACGAAAACAATAAGAGAATATTTTGGTATCGAATACAGTAGTAACTTGGGAGATGTTTTATTTCAATTTAGCCAAACTCTTGCTCGATTTATTCCGACAGAAGTTAGTGAGAAGAAAAATGAAGACCAAAAAGAAGCCATGTGTTTCTCATTAAGTCAAAGTGATTCAGAAGATCCCAGAAAAAAATATTGTTTTTCAGTTAGAAGAAATCCTTTAAAGGGAAATGGTGAGCTGGGAAAACGAAGTCCTTTTAATGACAATAAAACGAGATTGTATAGACCCAGCTTATATGAACGATTAGGGTCAGATACCAATTTAAGTTTCAGATATTCAATGAATCCAGATGATGAAGAAACTGATGAAGGTATTATTGCAAAATGGACAAAAAATAAAATTGAATAGTTAAAGCATTGAAAGAGCAATCACCTATTTTGATTGTTCTTTTTCTATTTTTACGGAAAGGACGTGAAGACATGAAAAAAATAAGAAGTTACACCAGTATTTGGTCAGTAGAAAAAGTGATTTATGCGATTAATGATTTACAACTCCCTTTCCCAATTACCTTTACGCAAATGACATGGTTTATCGTTTCTTTGTTTGTCGTCATACTCTTTGGCAGTTTACCACCACTTTCTCTGATTGACGGAGCACTACTCAAATACTTAGGGATTCCCATTGTTCTCACTGGGTTCATGTGCCAAAAGACCTTTGACGGAAAGAAACCCTATGGATTTCTAAAGTCTATCATTACCTATGCTCTACGCCCTAAAGTAACCTACGCTGGCAAACAAATACGATTAAAAAAAGAAACAATGAATGAATCGATTACGATTGTAAGGAGTGAACAACTAGATGGCATATCCGATTAAATATATGGAAGATAATCTCGTATTTAATCATGATGGCGAAGTATTCGCTTATTATGAATTAATTCCCTATAATTACAGTTTTTTAAGTTCCGATGAAAAAATTCAAGTTCATGATAATTTCTGTCAATTGATTGCCCAAAATCGTGATGGCAAGATTCATGCTCTGCAACTAGCAACCGAATCAAGTATTCGAGCCACACAGGAACAATCGAAAAAAGAAATCACTGGACGATTAAAAGAGATAGCTTACGAAAAAATAGATGAACAGACCGAAGCGTTAATTTCTATGATTGGTGACAATCAAGTAGACTATCGCTTTTTTATTGGTTTTAAACTCTACCTCAATGAACAGGAAGTATCCGTAAAAAATGTTGGGAAAGAAATTCAAAAAGCATTTGCGGAATTCTTTCATGGTGTGAATCACAAATTAATGGGCGATTTTGTTTCTATGCCTATGGCGGAAATCGAACGCTTTTCTAAGATGGAACAGTTGTTAGAAAGTAAATTATCCAGACGCTTTCAGATTCGTAAATTGGAGAAAGATGATTTTGGTTATATTATTGAACATCTTTACGGGCAAACAGGTGTCCCTTTTGATGACTACGACTACCATTTACCGAAACGATACGAAGATAAAAAAGTGTTGGTAAAGAAATACGATATTCTCAAACCCACTCGCTGTTTAATCGAAGAAAATCAACGCTATTTACGGATTGAACAGGAAGATACCACTACTTATGTGGCGTATTTTACAATTAATAGTATTGTTGGTGAATTGGATTTCCCTAATAGTGAAATTTTTTATTACCAGCAACAGCAGTTTACTTTCCCCGTTGATACCAGTATGAATGTTGAAATTGTCGCCAATAAAAAAGCCTTATCTACCGTTCGCAATAAAAAGAAAGAACTGAAAGATTTAGATAGCCACGCATGGGAAAGCGACAACGAAACCAGTACTAATGTGGTGGACGCTTTAGAATCTGTCGATGAATTAGAAAGTAATTTAGACCAAACCAAAGAATCTATGTACAAACTAAGCTATGTGGTACGGGTATCAGCAAAGAATTTGGACGAGCTGAAACAACGTTGTGATGAAGTAAAAGATTTTTATGATGATCTGTCTATCAAATTAGTACGACCTTTTGGCGATATGCTAGGCTTGCATAATGAATTTATTCCCTCAAGCAAGCGATATATCAATGACTATATTCAATATGTCACGTCGGATTTTTTGGCTGGTCTTGGTTTCGGTGCTACACAAATGATTGGTGAAAATTCTGGTATTTACGTCGGTTACAATCTCGATACAGGCAGAAATATTTATCTCCAACCTAGCCTTGCAAGTCAAGGAATTAAAGGCTCTGTAACAAATGCATTAGCGTCCGCTTTTATTGGTTCATTAGGTGGCGGAAAATCATTCTCTAACAATATGCTGGTCTATTATTCAGTACTCTTTGGCGGACAGGCAACCATTGTTGACCCAAAAGCTGAACGTGGTGAATGGAAAGAAACCTTACCTGATATTGCCCATGAAATCAATATTGTTAATCTCACGAGTGAGAACGACAATAAAGGGTTACTTGACCCTTATGTGATTTTAAAACTCCCGAAAGATTCAGAAAGCCTTGCCATTGATATTCTCACGTTCTTAACAGGTATTTCCAGCCGAGATAGCGAGAAGTTTCCTGTCCTGCGTAAAGCTATTCGGAGTGTAACTCAAAGCAAACAACGAGGGTTGTTATTGGTGATTGATGAATTGCGAAAAGAAGATACGCCCATCAGCAATAGTATTGCTGACCATATCGAAAGCTTTGTCGATTATGATTTTGCCCATCTGTTATTCAGTGATGGCAGTGTCACCCAATCCATTAGCTTGGAAAAACAACTCAATATTATTCAAGTGGCAGATTTGGTCTTACCCGATTCCAATAGCTCTTTTGAAGAATACACTACCATGGAATTATTAAGTGTGGCAATGCTGATTGTCATTAGTACCTTTGCTTTAGACTTTATCCACTCTGACCGTTCCATTTTTAAAATTGTTGACCTTGATGAGGCTTGGAGTTTTTTACAAGTGGCACAAGGAAAAGCTCTATCTATGCGATTGGTTCGAGCAGGACGTGCCATGAATGCAGGGGTCTATTTCGTTACTCAAAACGCGGACGATTTACTAGATGAAAAGATGAAGAATAATATTGGCTTGAAATTTGCCTTTCGTTCCACTGACCTAGTGGAAATCAAAAAGACCTTAGAATTTTTTGGTGTGGACAAGGAAGATGAAAACAATCAGAAACGCTTACGTGAATTAGAAAATGGACAATGTTTAGTTTCAGACATCTATGGTCGTGTAGGGGTTATGCAGTTTCACCCGATTTTTGAAGAGTTGCTTCATGCCTTTGATACCAGACCGCCTGTGCGAAATGAGGTGGAAGAATGACACAAAAACAAAAGAAATTTCTTCACTATAGTTGGATAACGCTCCTTTGTGTGGGCGTTATTTTACTTTTATTAGGCACGCTGGGCAATGCAGTACAAGCGACAGGCTTAGTTGATGAAACCATTGATACAAGCAATGAATACTCCAAGTATGGTTTGAATCAATATCAGCTTGATTATTATGTGGACAATAGCTGGGGCTGGCTTCCATGGAATTGGAGTGATGGCATAGGACAATCGGTGATGTATGGATTGTATGCCATTACTAATTTTATTTGGACAATTTCTCTTTATCTATCGAACGCCACAGGTTATTTGGTGAAAGAAGCCTATGCCTTAGATTTCATTAGTCAAACATCCCAAGCAATTGGCGAAAACATGCAGACGATTGCAGGCATTACACCGAATGGCTTTTCCAGTTCAGGGTTTTATGTCGGTTTCCTCCTTCTTTTTATTCTCATTGTTGGAATCTATGTTGCCTATACAGGATTGGTTAAGCGAGAAACGACGAAAGTGATACGAGCTGTTTTAAACTTTGTCGTGGTGTTTATTCTATCGGCTTCCTTTATTGCGTATGCACCCGATTATATTGCGAAAATCAATGATTTTTCCAAAGATGTCAGTACCGCCAGTCTGAATATTGGGACAAAAATTGTTCTTCCTAACACGGATAGTCAAGGGAAAGACAGTGTGGACATGATACGTGACAGCTTATTCTCTGTTCAAGTAAAGCAACCATGGCTATTGCTTCAATATGGCTCCACTGATGTAGAAGCGTTAGGGGAAGAACGTGTGGAAAGTTTATTGTCTACCAGTCCAGATACAAACAATGGTGAAGATAGAGAAAATGTAGTGATTGAAGAAATTGAAGATCATGACAATACCTATTTAACCCTACCGAAGACGATTTCCAGATTAGGAACAGTCTTCTTTTTGTTTGTATTCAATATTGGTATCTCGATTTTTGTTTTCCTTCTAACAGGAATCATGATTTTTTCGCAAGTGCTATTTATTATTTTCGCTATGTTTTTGCCAATCAGTTTCCTATTAAGTATGTTGCCGAGTTTTGATGGCATGGGCAGGCATGCCATTACCAAGTTATTTAATGTGATTATGACAAGGGCTGGTATTACCTTGATTATTACCGTTGCCTTTAGTATTTCCACTATGCTTTATTCGCTGTCAGCAAGTTCTCCCTTTTTCATGATTATGTTTTTACAAATTGTGACCTTTGCAGGGATTTATTTTAAACTGGGCGATTTAATGAGCCTATTCACTTTACAAAGCAACGACTCTCAAAACATGGGCAGACAAGTGTTTCGCAGACCTCGTCAAATGATGAATCGACAAACCAGAAGATTTCAACGCAGTATGAGTAAGATTTTTCGTGGAAAAGCAGGGTCAACGAAGCAAAAGACAATGACAACAAAGCAGAATCAAACCAATAAAGCTAACCATACTCGTCAAAATGAACGGACTACACCAAAGAAAGAAACAGCACTTTCCAATGTGAAAAAGCAACAAGGCGGTATCGGGCAACGATTAGGTGAAAAGACAGCCCATGTATTGGACACGAAAAATCGTCTAGTCAATAAAAGAAAGCAGGCAAAACAACAGATACAGGCGACACCAACCCATGTCAAATATGCCCTTCATCAAGGAAAAGAGAATGTCACTCATAATGTAACAGACTTTAAACAATCTATGGCAGATACCAAAGCTCAACGCAAACAACAGCGTATGAACCAGCAGGAGCAAAAACGAAAGAACATTGCTCAAAAGCGTTTGGAGCTGGATAAAGCAAAAGAAAAAAGACGAAAAGAAAACCCATCATCTCCTGTTCAGAATAACCAGCAGCATGTTCGCAAGCGTCAGCAAACCGTCACGCCTGTTTTGTCACAAAACACTAAACGTGAAAATCATCAGCGACCATTGAAAAAAGAGCAAAAACAAAAGACACCACCGAAGCAATTCAATCAGAGGAAGCTAAATAAAAGAACGGATAAGCGAGGACAACAAACATGAAGCTAAAAATAACAGTGATTTGTAGTGTGGTCTTCTCTCTCTTCTTTTTTCTCTTATTATTCCTAGTCATTTTCTTTGCAGATGATACGGACAGTGGCGAAAACAACAAGGATTCTTCTATTCCACAAGGCGGTGTGACCGTTTCACCAGAAGTGTTGGCACACCGTCCGTTGATTGAAAAATATGGTAAGGAATATGGGATTGAAGACTATGTTTCTTATATCTTAGCCATTATGCAAGTGGAATCGGGCGGTACAGCAGAAGATGTTATGCAAAGTTCCGAATCTTTGGGTTTACCGCCCAACAGTTTGAGTACCGAAGAGTCCATCAAACAAGGGGTTAAATATTTCAGTGAATTATTAACCAGTGCAGAACAACAAGGAGTGGATATAGATTCTGTTATCCAATCTTATAATTATGGCGGTGGCTTTTTAAATTATGTGAGGAGTCATGGGAAAAAATATACCTATGAATTAGCCGAACAGTTTTCTAAAGAGAAGTCGGGTGGTCAAAAAGCAGACTATCCCAATCCTATAGCCATACCTGTGAATGGTGGTTGGCGATATAACTATGGAAATCAGTTTTATGTTCAGTTGGTTTCACAATACCTAACCGACACTTCCCCAACAGAATTTGATGATGAAACCGTGCAAGTCATTATGGACGAAGCCTTGAAATACGAAGGGTTTCCCTATGTCTTTGGAGGGGCGTCGCCTACCACCTCTTTTGATTGTAGTGGCTTAATACAATGGGTGTATGACAAAGCTGGCATTTCTCTCCCTCGTGTCGCCCAAGATCAGTATGACGCTACGCAAGAAATCTCTATGGAAGAAGCCCAAGCAGGCGACCTTATCTTCTTTCATTCAACCTATAATGCAGGCACATATGTGACTCATGTGGCGATATATTTAGAGGGAAATCGCTTTTATCATGCAGGCGACCCAATCGGTTATGGCGACTTAAGCAGTCGTTATTGGCAAGACCATCTGATTGGGGCTAGACGTGTTATTCATAACTAAGAAAGGAATGAATCAAATGATTATAAAAATCGAGCGAAAAGAAAAGAAGGAGAAACCAAAGAAATCTAAAAAACCGAGCAAGCAAAGAAAAGTTCCGATGATTAAAGTTGGCACGCATAAGAAATTAACCTTTGTTTTATGGGTTTTATTGATTGGTAGTGTCGGATTTGGAATCTATAAAAATTTTACTGCCATTGACACTCATACTGTCCGTGAAACAGAAATCATTAAACAGCAGATTGTCGATACCAACCAAGTAGAAAGTTTTGTGAAATCCTTTGCGAAAGACTACTTTTCGTGGCAACAATCCCAAGAAGCCATTGATAAACGAAATGAAAAATTGACCCATTATTTGACGGAAGAATTGCAGGTATTAAATGAAGAAATGATTCGTAAGGATATTCCTACTAGTTCTAGTGTGAACGATATACAGGTGTGGCAGGTTTCTCAAGTGAATGAGAACACCTTTGAGGTACTGTTTTCTGTTGAACAAGTTATTACCGAAGACAAAGACAAGGAAACTATATCGTCTAGCTTTCATGTGGTTGTCCATATAGATGAATCAGATAATATGGTTATTATCAAAAATCCGACAATGAGTAAGAAACCTCAAAAATCGGACTACCAACCCAAACAGCTAGAAAGTGACCATACAGTAGATACAGAAACGATGGACGAAATCACTAGCTTTTTAGAAACGTTCTTCCAGCTCTATCCTACCGCCACAGAAAAAGAATTGACTTACTATGTAAGTAATCATGTGTTACCTATGATTAACAAGGAATATGTTTTCGAGGAATTGGTGAATCCTATCTTTACCAGAAAAGATAACCAAGTAATCGTGAATGTCGCTGTGAAATATTTAGATCAAGAAACAAAGGCAACCCAAATCTCGCAATTTGAGTTGATATTAGAAAAACAAGATAATTGGAAGATTGTAAAATAACAAATATTGGTACATGATTACAGATACTTTGTAATCATGTACTCTTTTTGATAAAAAATTGGAGATTCCTTTACAAATATGCTCTTACGTGCTATTATTTAAGTGACTATTTAAAAGGAGTTAATAAATATGCGGCAAGGTATTCTTAAATAAACTGTCAATTTGATAGCGGGAACAAATAATTAGATGTCCTTTTTTAGGAGGGCTTAGTTTTTTGTACCCAGTTTAAGAATACCTTTATCATGTGATTCTAAAGTATCCAGAGAATATCTGTATGCTTTGTATACCTATGGTTATGCATAAAAATCCCAGTGATAAAAGTATTTATCACTGGGATTTTTATGCCCTTTTGGGTTTTTGAATGGAGGAAAATCACATGAAAATTATTAATATTGGAGTTTTAGCTCATGTTGATGCAGGAAAAACTACCTTAACAGAAAGCTTATTATATAACAGTGGAGCGATTACAGAATTAGGAAGCGTGGACAAAGGTACAACGAGGACGGATAATACGCTTTTAGAACGTCAGAGAGGAATTACAATTCAGACAGGAATAACCTCTTTTCAGTGGGAAAATACGAAGGTGAACATCATAGACACGCCAGGACATATGGATTTCTTAGCAGAAGTATATCGTTCATTATCAGTTTTAGATGGGGCAATTCTACTGATTTCTGCAAAAGATGGCGTACAAGCACAAACTCGTATATTATTTCATGCACTTAGGAAAATGGGGATTCCCACAATCTTTTTTATCAATAAGATTGACCAAAATGGAATTGATTTATCAACGGTTTATCAGGATATTAAAGAGAAACTTTCTGCCGAAATTGTAATCAAACAGAAGGTAGAACTGTATCCTAATATGTGTGTGACGAACTTTACCGAATCTGAACAATGGGATACGGTAATAGAGGGAAACGATGACCTTTTAGAGAAATATATGTCCGGTAAATCATTAGAAGCATTGGAACTCGAACAAGAGGAAAGCATAAGATTTCAGAATTGTTCTCTGTTCCCTCTTTATCATGGAAGTGCAAAAAGTAATATAGGGATTGATAACCTTATAGAAGTTATTACTAATAAATTTTATTCATCAACACATCGAGGTCCGTCTGAACTTTGCGGAAATGTTTTCAAAATTGAATATACAAAAAAAAGACAACGTCTTGCATATATACGCCTTTATAGTGGAGTACTACATTTACGAGATTCGGTTAGAGTATCAGAAAAAGAAAAAATAAAAGTTACAGAAATGTATACTTCAATAAATGGTGAATTATGTAAGATTGATAGAGCTTATTCTGGAGAAATTGTTATTTTGCAAAATGAGTTTTTGAAGTTAAATAGTGTTCTTGGAGATACAAAACTATTGCCACAGAGAAAAAAGATTGAAAATCCGCACCCTCTACTACAAACAACTGTTGAACCGAGTAAACCTGAACAGAGAGAAATGTTGCTTGATGCCCTTTTGGAAATCTCAGATAGTGATCCGCTTCTACGATATTACGTGGATTCTACGACACATGAAATTATACTTTCTTTCTTAGGGAAAGTACAAATGGAAGTGATTAGTGCACTGTTGCAAGAAAAGTATCATGTGGAGATAGAACTAAAAGAGCCTACAGTCATTTATATGGAGAGACCGTTAAAAAATGCAGAATATACCATTCACATCGAAGTGCCGCCAAATCCTTTCTGGGCTTCCATTGGTTTATCTGTATCACCGCTTCCGTTGGGAAGTGGAATGCAGTATGAGAGCTCGGTTTCTCTTGGATACTTAAATCAATCATTTCAAAATGCAGTTATGGAAGGGATACGCTATGGTTGCGAACAAGGATTATATGGTTGGAATGTGACGGATTGTAAAATCTGTTTTAAGTACGGTTTATACTATAGCCCTGTTAGTACTCCAGCAGATTTTCGGATGCTTACTCCTATTGTACTGGAGCAAGCCTTTAGAAAAGCTGGAACAGAATTGTTAGAGCCATATCTTAGTTTTAAAGTTTATGCACCACAGGAATATCTTTCACGGGCATATAACGATGCTCCCAAATATTGTGCAAATATCGTAAATACTCAACTGAAAAATAATGAGGTCATTATTATTGGAGAAATTCCTGCTCGATGTATTCAAGATTATCGCAATGATTTAACTTTTTTTACAAATGGGCTTAGTGTTTGTTTAGCAGAGCTAAAAGGATATCAGGTTACCACTGGCGAACCTGTTTGCCAGACCCGTCGTCTAAATAGTCGGATAGATAAAGTAAGATATATGTTCAATAAAATAACTTAGTGCGTTTTATGTTGTTATATAAATATGGTTTCTTATTAAATAAGATGAAATATTCTTTAATATAGATTTGAATTAAAGTGGAAAGGAGGAGATTGTTATTATAAACTACAAGTGGATATTGTGTCCTATTTGTGGAAATAAAACAAGACTACGAATACGAGTGGATACTATACTTAAAAATTTCCCTTTATACTGCCCCAAATGTAAGAACGAAACTTTAATTAATGTTCAAAAAATGAATATAATAACAATCAAAGAGCCAGACGCCAAGACGCAGAGCCGATAATTTGAGAAATGAAACTCTCATCTTATCGGCTCTTTTTGTTTATCTGAATTTTACTGACTAGCCTTCAATATTTCTTGCTTCATTGATACCTTTTGCTAGTGCTTCCATTAAGGATAGTTCTTTGTCTGTAAAGCTATCCATGTATTTTTCTACCTGTAACCTTCGAGTGCTTTTAATCAAATTATCTGTAGGTAAGAAAAATTCATCAATAGATACATGGAGTAATGATACAAGATCATACAGCACTTGTGTACTTGGGTGTTGTCCTTTGTTTTCTATATTTGTTAAATAACGTGGGTCAATTTCAATCATTGTTCCCACTTGTTCACGAGTGAGACCCCGTTTCATTCGAGCCTCTTTAATCGCTAAACCAACGGCTCTAAAATCGTATTTATCTTCTTTTTTACGCATACTAAATCACCTCTATACATTTTACTGTTCCTATATAACCATAAACAGGTATAGAAAAACATGTTATATAGTTTATGAGTTCCTATAGAACACTGTGGAATTTATTAATGCG
This sequence comes from Mammaliicoccus sp. I-M35, assembly GCF_022386455.1. Taxonomy (NCBI): domain Bacteria; kingdom Bacillati; phylum Bacillota; class Bacilli; order Caryophanales; family Staphylococcaceae; genus Mammaliicoccus; species Mammaliicoccus sp. I-M35. Next base: position 74,562 of record NZ_JAJNIL010000012.1, read on the forward strand.
ATGAATCCAATTTCAAATAGAAAGGTCGCTGATTTTATTTACCTATACAACTTTATAAAATTTAGTCATACTCCTAGAAAGTAGATAAAATTGGCGACTTAATGGAGGGAAAAGTCGCCATGAGAAAGATAATCTGTCATCTAGTTCTCTTAATTAAGTTCTTATCAAAAAAACTTATCCACCTGTACTGGATAGATATGACCATCAATGTGGTTTTGCAGATTACATAGATAGAAAAATCAAAGCATATGAACAGAGAAAACAATCTGTTTATGTGCTTTTTTGGTCACTTAATAAATATCTTTTAGGATTTCTCTTCATTTATGCAACAAATCCCCCTTTCGTGTCGGGGTTTAGTATGAAGGGAGATAAAGAAGCACATGCCACTCCCTTTCACGACAGAAAAGGGGTGAAAAGCATGAAACCATCTTCTTTTCAAGAAACCATAGAAAATCAGTTTGACTATATCTGCAAACAAGTTATTGAAGATGAACGAAAAGATTACTTCAAACATCTAGACAGACTATCAGCAAAAGAAGTCTCGTTTTCTGATATAGATAACTACCTTGTCAACTCTTTTTCTACTGTTGATACGTACGTCACTGATTTCCAACTATTTAAATTATTTGGATTAAGAATCAATGTTGAAAGTGATTTATTAAGTGAAGCCCTGCGTCATCTTTCAGAGAAAAAACGGAACATTATTTTACTTCATTACTTTATGGATATGAGTGATGTGGAGATTGCGGAGTTACTAAATTTGAATCGTTCGACTGTTTATCGTCATCGAATAAGTGGACTAGCCATGATTAAAGAATTCATGAAGGAGTGTAAAGAATGAAAACAGCTTATCCAAGGGTTCCCTTCCCCCTCATTGTAAAGGCGACAGATGGCGACGTGGAAGCAATTAATCAGATTGTTAAACATTATCGAGGGTATACCTCAAAACGTTCATTACGTCGCATGACAGACGAATATGGAAATTCTCATATGGTTATTGATGAAACCCTACGTGGCAGAATGGAAACGAAACTCATCTCTAAGATTTTATCGTTCGAAATTAAATAGTCCCATTTTTTCGTGGAAGCGTGTCGAATCGTATCCACGCTTCCCGATTTGGGAGGTTTGTTATTCCATCAAAGCATATTGTGTGTTCAGTAGGTTTTGATAGGCTAACAAGCCAAACGTTCTTTGACAACCAAATAAAGGCAATCGAATACGTTTCGGTAAGAAAAGAGCTGATGAACTAACACGCCATGACCTACAAAATTAGTGAGCGATTCATGTTAGTAATTCGAAAGTAATCTTTAGCAGGATTGCTGCCATGACTTTCTTATCGTGATAATGATACTCCCGTATAGCCATAGTCCGAGCGTTAGAAGCGTCACAGGCAATGGGTACGGCTACATGAGAACCATGCAGAAGTGAAATTCCTGTGAGCTTTGCTAGAGCTGTTCGATTGCTAAGATATTCTTCTCTTGTCAGTGTATTATTATAAAACTATTTGATATAATTATAGGTGAATATTGGAGTTTTCCTAGCCTATAATTGGGAAAGGAGTAATAATGATAACGGTCACAAAAAAGGATTTAGTTGAGCTAGGATATGGAACTTCTTTTTCAGCAGACATCATAAAAAAAGCAAAAGAATTGATGATTACAAAAGGGCATATCTACTATCAATCTCGAAAGCTAGATAGAGTCCCTCGTGAAGCTGTTGAAGAAATTCTAGGAATTCGGTTTTCAAATGAAAACAGGTCTGAGTAGTTTTTGCACAGTAAGGAGTAAAAACTATGGTTAAAGACCCAATAAAAAAAGCAAAGAATGGAACCTATTATTTTCGTGCAAATCTAGGTTATGATTCTAAAGGGAAAAAAATTCAAAAATATCGTAGTGGATTCACTACTAAAAAAGAAGCAAGAGAAGAATATTCGAAACTGCTATTGATGAAACCAGAAGAATTAAGTGAGAATAAGGATAAAATGACGTTTAAACATTATATCTTTGAAATTTTCCTTCCATGGTATAAGACACAGGTAAAGCTCAGAACATATGAAAATCGCTTACCAACTATTAAGAAGCATTTCTCTTATTTTGATAAAATGGCTGTTTCCGATATTGAGCCTATTGATGTGCAAAATTGGCAACTAAAATTATCAAAGAAGTGTAAGTCTTCTTATGTAAGAGCTGTTCAAGGACTATTTTCAGTTGCTATGGATCGAGCAATTGTCCTTGGGATAACCACCACAAATCCATCTAAGATTATTGGCAATGTGAAAAAGCAAAAGTCTAAAATTGAATTTTGGACAAAAGAAGAATTTGAAAAAGTAATCTCTCTAATTTACAAAGAAGATTACTATCAACACTTTTTATTTATCTCTCTGTGGTTTTTATTTATGACTGGAATGCGAATTGGTGAAGCTACTGCCATTCAATGGGAAGATATTGATTTTGACTCAGGAGTACTAACCATCAACAAAACACTCTATTACAAGAATCAATCGAATTATAGATTTGTTGAACCAAAAACAAAGGCGAGCGTTCGTCATATTGTATTAGATAAATGCACATTAACTTATTTATCCGAATGGAAGGAAGTACAACAAAATCTAATTCAGACAGACTTTGTAATGAGCTATAACGGTATTCCTACCCAAAAACATACACTATCATATGCTATTGAACGCTATGCTAAGCTGGCTGGTATCCATCGAATCAGAATCCATGGGTTACGGCATTCTCATGCTTCCTTGTTAATCAGTATGGGAGAAAATCCACTTATCATTAAAGATCGTCTAGGACACGAAGATATTGAGACGACTTTAGGAACGTATGGACATCTTTATCCTAACAGTAATTTCGAGGTAGCTAACAAATTAAATGGAGCCATTTCCTTTAAAGAAGCAAAACAAAATTATGATACTTCACCAAAGAATCAATTTACTGTAGACTACTTGCGAAACAAAGAAATGAAAAAAGTGCAATAAAAGTGCAGTAAAAAGATAAGAAGAGCCAGAAACCCTTGGTATAAGAGGATTTCTAGCTCTCCTACAACTATTCCCACTCCGTATTTACCTTCTTCTACCCATAATTTAAATGATATTGAAAGTGTATGCATGCCAGATGCAATGATACCTTTAAATCTACTTTGTTCTGCTTTTTCTTTATCTATATGCATATATTGAGGATCAAAAGTTGTTGCAAATTGGATAATTTCTTCTTCTGTAATATGAAGGCTTTTTGTTTTGAATGTTTCTCCTACTATAAAATCATCGTATTTCATATATGTCTCTCTTTCTTATTCAAATTAATTTTTTAGTATGTAACATGTTAAAGGTAAGTCTACCGTCACTGAAACGTAAGACTCACCTCTAACTTTCTATTGAGACAAATGCACCATTTTATCTGCATTGTCTGTAAAGATACCATCAACTCCCCAATTAGCAAGTTGGTTTGCACGTGCTGGTTTGTTTACAGTCCATACGTTCAATTCATAACCCGCTTCTTTTACCATTTTTACTTTTGCTTTAGTAAGTTTGGCATCTTCAGTGTTTACTATTTTAGCATTACAGTAATCTAAAAGTGTTCTCCAGTCTTCACGAAACGAAGTTGTATGGAATATAACTGCTCTGTTATATTGTGGCATGATTTCTTCTGCAAGTTTAACAAGCACAACATTAAAGCTTGAAATGAGCACTTCTTGATTCTGATTTAAGTTTGTTAATTGTTCTTCCACTTGCTTAACCATACTTTTAGAAAGTGCTAGTCCATTCGGTCCAGTAATACCTTTTAATTCTACATTTAAATTCATATTATATTCATTTGCTATTTTTACTACATCATCGAAAGTTGGCAAATGTTCATCTTTGAATTTTTCACCAAACCAAGATCCTGCAGAAGCATCTTTAATTTCATCATAATTCAATTCAGTTATTTCCCCGGACATATTTGTAGTCCGTTCTAAATAATCATCATGAATGATAATCAGTTGTTCATCTTTTGTAATTGCAACATCTAACTCCAACCAGTTTATACCTTCTACTTCTGAAGCAGCTTTAAATGATGCAATTGTATTTTCCGGAGCTTTACTAGGTAATCCTCTATGTCCATATACAGTTAGCATATTACCTCTCCTTGCATTTTTATTTTTTTAATTAACGTAACTGTATTATCACATTAATCGCACTTTTATTTCCATTAAAAAGAGATGAATATCATAAATAAAGAAGTCGATAGATTCGTATTGATTATGGAGTTAATCTACGTCTCATCTCATTTTTAAAAAATCATTTATGTCCCAAGCTCCATTTTGTAATCAAGTCTAGTTTTTCTGTACCCCTTATCTGCAATTTTACTTAGGATTGCTTTTAACTTACCTCTTATCTGCAATTTTACTTAGGATTGCTTTTAACTTACCCCTTATCTGCAATTTTACTGAGAACTGCTTTTAACGCACCTCTTATCTGCAATTTTGCCTAGAACTGCTTTTAACGTACCTCTTATCTGCAATTTTACTGAGAACTGCTTTTAACTTACCCCTTATCAGCAATTTTGCATGGAATTGCTTTTAACGTACCTCTTATCTGCAATTTTACTTAGAACTGCTTTTAACAAACCTCTTATCTGCAATTTTACTTAGAACTGCTTTTAACGTACCTCTTATCTGTAATTTTACTGAGAACTGCTTTTAACAAACCTCTTATCTGCAATTTTACTGAGAACTGCTTTTAACAAACCTCTTATCTGCAATTTTACTTAGAATTGCTTTTACTATTCCTCTTATTAGTATAATCTCAGTAAGAATGCGTATAAAAATGAAAATTACAACCGATTTTGTAAGTGCTGACGCCTGAGGGAATAGTATGTGCGAGAGACTAATGGCTCGAGCCATACCCCTAGGCAAGCATGCACGTACAAAATCGTAAGATAAAAAAATAAGCATATCACTGTAAACTTTAAAAAATCAGTTTAGTGATATGCTTATTTATTTCGAGTTAGGATTTATGTCCCAAGCTCATCAAGCACAATCGGCCACTAGTTTATTTCTCTATCTTATATGTTCTGATATGGTCTTCTATACTGTATAAGTATACTTTTGAATATGGATCTTGTGTCAATTCACGTTCGAAATCAAATTCTTGATTATCAAATCTGTTAAAGAATGTTTCGTATTCTTCGACTGATAATTGCTCTCTAGATTCTAGCATATTTAAGTGTTTCTCTTTATCTAATGCTTTGTCATATCCTTTAACGATTGAACCACTAAAGATTTCTCCTACTGCTCCTGAACCATAACTAAATAGACATACTTTCTCTTCTGGTTGGAATGTGTGGTTCTGTAATAACGAAATTAAACTTAAGTATAATGATCCTGTATAAATGTTACCAACATCTCTATTCCATAATACGGTTCTGTTGCAAAGTTGAATTTATAGTATAATTTTAACAAAAAGGAGTCTTCTGTATGAACTATTTCAGATATAAACAATTTAACAAGGA
>NZ_JAJNIL010000013.1:0-79516 GCF_022386455.1 Mammaliicoccus sp. I-M35
TTAGAACGCGCTAACTTCCATTATTCTGAATTCTGGTAATTAGAACGCTGTAACTTCCATTATTCTGAATTCTGGTAATTAGAACGCTGTATCTTCCATTATTCTGAATTGTGGTAGTTAGAACGCGCTAACTTCCATTATTTCGAATTCTGGTAATTAGAATGCTGTAACTTCCATTATTCCGAATTGTGGTAGTTAGAATGCTGTAACTACCATTATTTCGAATTGTGGTAATTAGAATGCTGTATCTTCCATTATTCTGAATTCTGGTAATTAGAACGCGCTAACTTCCATTATTCTGAATTCTGGTAATTAGAACGCTGTAACTTCCATTATTCTGAATTCTGGTAATTAGAACGCTGTAACTTCCATTATTCTGAATTCTGGTAATTAGAACGCGCTAACTTCCATTATTCTGAATTCTAGTAATTAGGTGAGCACTCACTTAGAGACATTTCTCAGAATACTGTCCCTAACAACCTCTCTTACGGACATTTCTCAGAATTCTGTCCCTAACAACCCCTCTTACGGACATTTCTCAGAATTCTGTCCCTAACAACATAAACTACTCATCAAAAAGAAAGACAGGCTGGGACATAAAGTAATGTCTCAGCCTGTTTTAGTATATTGGCAGTAGATGACTGAATTGAAAATGCGCTTGTATCAAGCTTTTTTCAACTCTAGTCATCCTTGCCGGGGCGGGACTACGAAATCTTTTTATACAAATTAGATTTCTGTCCCGCTCCCTCTCTTTATCTATTCTAGAATTGTTCTGATAAGATTTTTTGTTCTAAGAAGTTTAGCATATAGTCTGGGCTTCCTGTCTTAGCATCTGTTCCTGACATTTTGAAGCCTCCGAATGGATGATAACCTACTACTGCTGATGTACAACCTCTGTTCAAGTATAAGTTACCTACGTCATAATCTTCACATGCTTGTCTCCAATGTTCACGATTATTTGTAATGACTGCTCCTGTTAATCCGTAATCTGTATCATTAGCAATTTCTAATAATTCTTCAAAGTTATCGCCTTTAGTGAAGCCAACAACTGGTCCGAAGATTTCTTCTTGCATAATTTGATCACTTGATTTAAGTCCAGAAATAATTGTTGGATGTACGAAATAACCTTTACTGTCGTCAGTCTTACCGCCAACTTCTAACTTACCTTCTTTACTACCAATTTCGATATAATTTTTAATTTTATCGAATTGTTTTTTATTAATGACAGGTCCCATGTATACATCAGAACCGCCTTCTGTATGATTAATTGAAAGTTCTTTTGTTAATGCAATTGATTTTTCTAGAACTTCATCATAAACATCTTTGTGCACGATTGCTCTAGAACATGCAGAACATTTTTGACCAGAAAAGCCAAATGCAGAATCTACAATTGCTTTAGCTGCTAAATCAGTATCTGTATTTTCATCTACAATAATTGCATCTTTACCGCCCATTTCAGCGATAACACGTTTTAAGAAGTTTTGACCTTCTTGAACTTTAGCTGCTCTTTCAAAAATACGTGTACCTGTTGCTCTTGAACCCGTAAATGTTACAAAGTGCGTATCTTTATGATCAACTAAGTAATCACCGATTTCTTTCGGATCACCTGGCACAAAGTTTACAACGCCTTTTGGAAGACCTGCTTCTTCTAAAATTTCCATTAATTTATATGCAATTAATGGCGTATCTTCTGCTGGTTTAAGTAATACTGTATTACCTGCAATAATAGGTGCAACTGTTGTACCTGTCATAATTGCAAATGGGAAGTTCCAAGGTGGAATTGTAACACCAGGACCCATTGGTTTATAAATATATTGGTTATGCTCCCCTTCTCTATCAAAGACTGGCTTACCATTAGCCAGCTCCATCATAGAACGCGCATAATATTCAATAAAATCAATACCTTCATTTGTATCTCCATCTGCTTCATTCCATGGTTTACCTGCTTCATAAACCATTAATGCAGAAAGTTCATGTTTTCTTCTGCGAATGATTGCAGAAACTCTAATTAATAATTCGGCTCTTTCTTTATGAGACCATTTTCTCCAAGTCTTATAGGCTTCTTTAGCCGCTTCCATCGCTTGGTCAACTTGTTCTTTAGAAGCTTTTGAAATTGTACCTAGTACTTGTTGGTGGTTTGCTGGATCTACAGATTCAAATTTATCATCTGTATAAATCTTCTCACCATTAATTACTAGAGGAATTTCTTTCCCAAATTCAGATTTAACTTTTATTAATGCATCTTTAAACGCTTGTTGATTCTCTTGATTTGTAAAATCTGTTGCTGGTTCATTGTGAAATTCTACTACCATCCTTCATACCTCCTAAAAATATAAACCTAATAAGAGATAAATACCTCTTATAAAACATTTTACTATTGTATTTTAAAAATTATCAAGTAAAGGGCTTTCATAAAGAAATGATTATTACTCAAAAAGCTTATAATTCCTGTAATATCAGTACTTCAGAGTGACATACATACAAAAAATATGAGACATCACTAGATGCCTCATCTTTACTCAAATAGAGAAATTATACACTTTATTTAATCGCTTGGTGAATGTGTTGAATATCTTGTGGCGTTGTTTCACAACACCCACCTACTATTTGAATACCTTGCGATATCCACTCTTTAGACTTTTGAGCAAGCAATGCATGATCTCCTTGACCTATCCAAACTTTCTCTACTGGATCAAATGTCTTACCACCATTCGGATAAATAGCAATGACTTGTGGTAATGCCGTCAATCCTTTTTCAATTGCTTTATCAACACTTTCAATCTTTGAACAGTTCACACCAAATACAGGCAGACGCGCTTCATGCTCTTTAATATATTGGCATACTGTCTTAAAATCAGTACCATCAGATAAATTGCCTTCATCATTAACGGTACATGATATCCAGAATGTCATGTCATCTGAATATTGAGGAATGATATGTTCAACGATTGCTTTTATTTCATTAAAATTAGGCACCGTTTCAAATACAAAATCATATATACCTCTATCAATTAGTGCTTGGATACGTGCTTGATGAAAGTCGATATAATCTTCTGTGGATACTTCATATGCTCCAGTATATTCTGAACCATCACTTAAATATGCGCCATATGGACCTAAACTACCTACTATAACTTGTTCGTCCGTTACAGATGATTTTATTTGTTCGACAGCTACATCAAATAAATGTTCTATTTCTGACGTTTGCATACCAATCGATTCAAATGTAGCAAAGCTTGCTTGATAAGTACTTGTTAATACAATATCAGCACCTGCATCTGTAAATGCTTGATGCGCTTGTTTCACTTTATTAGGTTCATGAATGATTACTTCACTAGACCATAATGACGAATTCAAATCACAGCCATAACCTTCTAATGTTGTGGCTAATCCACCATCTAATACTAAAGTGCGTTCTTGTTTAATTTTATTCAGAAGTCTCAATGATCTGACCATCCTTTTTATGATATTTTACAAAATAAAATACAATCGCAATAATCGCAAACGGAATACCGAAATATAATGCTGGTGATTGGTTTGGATCAAAAATCATACCAACACATGACACTAAACAAAGGATAAAGCCAATGATTGGTACACTTTGATGAATTTTCAAATGTTTATTTGCACGTTTCGCATTGAAATAAGATAAACAAATACTCATCCATACAATTACAACAGCTAAACCGGCTATAGAAACAAGTACGATATATAAAGTATCTGCAGTATAAATACTTGAGAATAATGCCAGTAAACCTCCACACATACTAAAAATAGTCGCGCGTATCGGCATATGATGTTTGTTTAGTTTCTTAAAATATTTAGGGAACATGCCTTCATTTGAAAGACTCCAAACCATCCGACTAGCTGCATACAACCCTGAATTGGCTGCTGATAATAATGCGGTTATAATAACTAAATTCATGATATCTCCAGCATACGGGATACCCATATTTTGAAAGATGACAACAAATGGACTTTCTAATGATTTCCCTTGATAGCTCGGAATGAGAATAGAAATAATAACCATCGTACCAATGAAGAAAATGATCAATCGCCATAATGTTGCATTAATCGCTTTCGGAATGACTTTTTTAGGATTTTTCGTTTCACCTGCTGCAATACCTATCAGTTCCGTACCACTAAATGCATAGTTAACTGCTAACATCGTTAAGAATACGGCACCTAAACCATTCGGGAATGTTGGATTCGTATATCGTGATTTAATTGTATCTAGACCGTTATAACCACTGTAGTGAATAAGCCCGAATAACGTGAGAGCGCCTAAACAAATAAACAGTATAATCGCTAACACTTTCACTAAAGAAAAGTAAAATTCAACTTCAGCGTAGAATTTCGTAGATACAATATTAAAAGCTAAGACAAGTATAATCGCAATACTTGAAAATATGTATACAGGTACATCGGGTAGCCACTTCTGCATTAAAATACCCACTGCCGTAAATTCCGAACCAAGTGCTACAGTCCATGTTAACCAATAAAACCAAGCAACTATAAACCCTATTGAAGGATGTATATATTTTGAAGCATAAACATGAAATCCACCTGTCACCGGATGTTCAATCGCTAATTGTCCGAGACATAGCATAACGAGATACACGAGAATAGCACCAACGACATAAGATAACATCGTACCTAACGGACCCGCTTGTTGCAACGTATAACCAGAACTTAAAAATAACCCCGTCCCAATTACACCACCAAAACTTAATAACATAATATGACGTTGTTTCATATCACGTCTATATGACTGATTTGACACGATATACCTTCTCTCTAAAATTAAAAATATCTTCAATTTTATATCTTTCGAATAATTCAGTCAACTCATAATTTTCTGTAAATATAAAAAAACCTCTGTATAGCATGGTTTTTATCCCTTGTTATACAGAGGTTTTAGTTAGGAATCTTCGTGCGATACACCCTGATTTCGCACCTTTGCGCACGATATCTCGAAGTCTTCGTGCGATACACCTTGATTTTGTACCTTTGCGCACGATATCTCAGAGTCTTCGTGCGATACACCCTGCTTTCGCACCTTTGCGCACGATATCTCGGAGTCTTCGTGCGTTCTCACCGCTTCATTATATACTTCCTAATGCATTTCTTAATTTTTCTTGTATTGTCTCTTTGTCATCTTCTACAGGATTAAATTCAAATTTTTCATCATTTATAAAAACGGTTGGTACGCCTTTAATCCCTCTTTCAAATGTTTCTTGCATAATGGCTAAGGATCGGTCGTCTGCATTTTTTTGTGGTGACAAGCCTAATTCATGTTCCATTTTTCTTTCTATCGTTTCAAAATTCAATGTCCATTCGTCTTGTGTTTCATATAGGTATCGTATTATTTTAAAAGTTTCTTCGGGGTCATCGTAATCCAGATAAATATTCGCAACAGTTCCTTTAAGCAATCTTTGTTTCGTCTTATCAAAATGCTTAACGATATATTGTACTTTATTCTCATTAATATAAGGTTCTAAAACTTCGTCAGCTGCTGCAAAATAATTTAAACAATATGGGCATGCAAAATTAATAAATGCCTCAATTGTTATGTTTGCGTCTTTGCTTCCTACTGTTAAATGTTGGATTTCTGTCATAACGTTTACCTCCTATATGTTGTTATACTTATTTAACCATTTCACAGTCGATAAAGCGAATGATTATATTCAGAATTGTTTATCAATTCTATTTTAATATAAAAAAACACTCCATAACAAAGTTATGAAGTGTTTAACTAATTGGTTAAATATTAGTTTTTGATAACGTTAACTGCTTGAGGTCCACGTTGTCCTTCTTCGATATCGAAAGTAACTGAAGCACCTTCGTCTAATGATTTGTAACCTTCAGTTTGGATAGATGAGAAATGTACGAATACGTCGTTACCATTTTCTCCTTCGATAAATCCGTATCCTTTTTCTGCGTTAAACCATTTTACTGTACCTTTATTCATAATAAAAGTCCTCCTATTGTGCTTTTGCACGTATATTTGCAATAATCAATCTTCAAACTTAAATGGACTTTATTAACTATGAATAAAACTACCAATTAATTTAATCTCGAAATATCACTTGCTACTCACTATACGCTATAAATGATTGAAAGTAAAGCTTTATGTTAAATTAAACTTTTATTTTACTTTTATCATGCGCTATAACCTATAAATAATACTTGTCTATCACTTTTAACGATTCATCTAATTCATATATTAGTGGTGCACCTGTTTTGATTTCTAAGTTTGAAATTTCATCATCTGGAATATCTTCTAAATACTTAATCAGTGCTCTTAAAGAATTACCATGTGCAGAAACTAAAGTTGTTTGATGGTTTAATAAACTTGTTGAAATATGATCTATCCAATATGGGATGACTCTATCCAATGTATCTTTAAGACTTTCTGTAACAGGCATGATTCTTCTATCTAACATTTCATATCTTCTATCATTCAAGTATTCTTCTCGTAACTTTTCATCCGCTTCTGGCGGTCTTGTATCATAAGAACGTCTCCAAATATGCACTTGTTCTTCACCATATTCTTCTCGTGCTTGATCTTTATTTTTACCTTGAAGTCCACCATAATGACGTTCATTTAAACGCCATGTTTTGTAAACTGGTATCCAAAGTTGGTGAGAATGTTTCAATAATAAATATGTGGTTTCAATTGCTCTTGTTAAAAGTGATGTATATACAACATCTATTTCAATATTTTGTTTTAATAATTTTTCACCTGAGATTCTCGCTTCATTATACCCTTGCTCTGATAACTCTACATCTGCCCAACCTGTAAATAAATTTTTCGCATTCCATTCACTTTGCCCATGTCGACATAAAATTAATTTTGGCATATGATTCGCTCCAATCTTTTAATTGTTAAGTCTATTGAACCACTAATTGCAAACTTTTAAAAATAAAAAGACCGTCCGATAGCATTTCAAAATATACTAATCAGTTCTATAATAAATAAATATCATCATAAAAAGTTCAAAGGATTGAGTTGTCATGATTTATAAATTCATAAAAATCATACTCCAAATATGTATGATCTATTTTATTACCATTCTGGGTAGTTGGATTCAAGACACATTAAACATACCTATTGCAGGTAGTATTATCGGACTTGTGATACTTTTCTTATTATTACAATTTAAAATTATAAAAGAAGAATGGATAAAAGATGGTGCAAATTTATTATTAAGTACGATGATTTTCTTCTTCATCCCTTCAATCGTCGGTGCTATGAATTTGGTTGACCAAATAAACGCACAGTTTATCTTTTTAATTGTATTAGTCATCGCAAGCACATGCATTGTTGCACTCTCTTCAGGATACATAGCTGAGAAAATGTTAAAAAAGAATCATATAGAAGAAAGTGGTGATCAATCATGATGATTAAAGCACTTTTAATGATTCTTTTAACAATTGTCATGTACATATTTGCATTATTTATACAGAAAAAATTCAAGATTGCCATCTTACACCCTGCACTCGTTTCATCCATTGCGATTATATGTGTACTTGTGTTATTTGGATATAATTACAACGACTATATGGTCGGCGGACAATGGATTTATGACTTTTTAAATTGCACAGTTGTATGTTTAGCATATCCACTATATTTATATAGAAAAATGATTGTTCAACATTTCAAAGTCATTATCACAAGTGTATTAGTTGGGATAACGATTAATATTATTTTAATGTTTACGATTTTAAATATATTCGGTTATTCAAAAGAAATGATCGCATCACTGTTGCCTAGATCTATAACAGCAGCAGTCGGTGTACAAGTATCACAACAAATAGGCGGAATAGATAGCTTGGCCGTGTTGTTCATTATAGGTACAGGATTAATAGGAAGTATGTTGGGATCATATCTTATCAAAATAGCCAAATTCCAAACATCCATTGCCAAAGGACTCACTTATGGCAATGCATCACATGCCATTGGAACAGCCAAAATATTAGAAACCGATATCGAATCAGCAGCCTTCAGTTCAATCGGCATGATTCTAACAGCCCTAATCAGCTCAGTCGTGATACCATTGTTTGTTATATTAGTATATTGAGAATTTAGAGATGAAGAGTATAAAAAGATAGAGGCTGGAGTGAGTTGGTAGGTCTGTATGAGGTCTGTATGTTGCTTGTTTTGTATGTCTTGCAACATACGGGCGAGCTATGTTGCTTGTTTTGTATGTCTTGCAACATACAGGAGCTCTATGTTGCTTGTTTGGGCAGTCTTGCAACATACGGTGGCGCTATGTTGCTTGTTTGGGCAGTCTTGCAATATACGGGCGAGCTATGTTGCTTGTTTGGGCAGTCTTGCAATATACGGAGCTTCTATGTTGCTTGTTTGGGGAGTCTTGCAACATACGGGAGCTCTATGTTGCTTGTTTAGGGAGTCTTGATAAATACAGAGCCTCTATTTATCTTGTTTCGCCTGTCTTGATAAATACAGAGCCTCTATTTATCTTGTTTCGCCAGTCTTGATAAATACAAGGCATCTATTTATCTTGTTTCACCAGTCTTGATAAATACAAGGCATCTATTTATCTTGTTTCACCAGTCTTGATAAATACAAGGCGCCTATTTATCTTGTTTCGCCAGTCTTGATAAATACAAGGCATCTATTTATCTTGTTTCACCTGTCTTGATAAATACGAGGCCGCTATTTATCTTGTTTCACCAGTCTTGATAAATACAGAGCCTCTATTTATCTTGTTTCACCTGTCTTGATAAATACAGTGCTCCTATTTATCTTGTTTCACTAGTCTTGATAAATACAAGGCGGCTATTTATCTTGTTTGGCCTGTCTTGATAAATACAGAGCTTCTATTTATCTTGTTTCGCCAGTCTTGATAAATACGAGGCGCCTATTTATCTTGTTTCACCAATCTTGATAATTACAAGGTCCTGAACATTGCTAGTCGCACCCCACTTGCAATGTTCAGACTTCCAACATTGCTAGTCACACCCCACTTGCAATATTCACACCTCCAACATTGCTAGTCACGCTCCACTTGCAATATTCTCACCTCCAACATTGCTAGTCACGTTCCACTTGCAATATTCAGCTTCCCAACATTGCTAGTCACGCCCCACTTGCAATGTTCACACCTCCAACAACACTCATCTCTATCTAAAAAGTAAGAAACCGTCTGAATATTTCAGACGGTTTCCTCTATTATTCTAAATTCGCGTGTTTATTTTGCATATATGTTTCACTTACGTTTAATTGTTCCATTAAATCCATTACGATACTATCTAAATATAATTGAGTGCTTTGTTCGAACAGACTTCCTAGTGGTTGGTCTGATCCTTTTTCATCATATTTAGTACCTGCTGGTAAAACGATCACGTCATCTGCTATTTCAGCGATTGGTGATTGTTCTTTTGTAGAAATTAATATGACATTCGCTCCGATATCTTTTGCTGTTTGTGCGAGTAATTTCAAGTGAGCTGTTGATCCTGAACCGGAGACAATCAATAATTTATCTCCTTCTTGAATAGAAGGTGTACTTGTCTCACCTACTACATAACTTTTCTTACCTAATTGGTTCAATCTCATAGCAAAACTGTTCGCAACAAATGCAGAGCGTCCTTTAGCTGCTACAAACACTGGATCTTCTGACAACAAGCTATTTACGAATTGCTCAGTATCCTTCAAGTCTACTTGATTTAATGTTTGCGTAATTTCATCCAATATTAATTGATAACGGCTCATATTATTTACCTTCAATAATTTCTCTACATAATTTTGCGGCTGCTTTTGGATCGTCTGCGTTAGCAATTCCTCCACCAACAATAATTAAATCTGGATTTTCATCAGCAACAGATTGAATTGTTTCTGGTGTAATACCACCTGCTACTGCTACTTTTGAATTTTTGATAACTGATTTAACTGTACGTAAGCTTTCTAATGGTGATACACCTTCAGCTTGTAAGTCATAACCAGTATGCACAGCGATATAGTCTGCACCTAATGCGTCTAATTCTTTCGCACGTTTTTCTAAATCTTGAACTGCGATCATATCTACTAATAATTCTTTACCATGTTTATGTGCTTCTTCAACTGCACCTTTAATAGAAGCATCTTCTGCTACACCTAAAATTGTTACAATATCTGCACCAAATTTAACAGCTTGGCTTACTTCATAACTAGCAGCATCCATAATTTTTAAGTCAGCTAATACTTGAACATCTTTAACAGATTGACTTAATTTTTCTACTGCACCTAATCCTTCATTAATAACGATAGGTGTACCGATTTCTACTATATCTACATATTCCTCAACTTGTTGTGCTAATTGAGCTGCTTCTTCTTTATTTAATAAATCAATTGCTAATTGTAATTTCATATTAATCATATCTCCTTTATCTATATTACTTTACACTAATAATTGTGATACAATGTATAAAATTATGCAATACTGACAAATATGTCACTTAGTGAAGAAATGGGGTTGTATCATGGTATTAATTAACTATAAAGAAACGGAATATTATAATTCTAAAGACTTAGCATTATCTGTTATTGGAGGACGTTGGAAAATACCAATCATCTGGCATTTATTACAAGCGTCACCTCTTAGACTCAACGAATTAGAAAAGAAACTACCAGATATTAATCAGCGTATGCTTATTAGACAGTTGAGAGAACTTGAAGACGATCATATCGTAAACCGTACTGTATATCCGGTCGTACCACCTAAAGTTGAATATAGTTTGACACAAATAGGCAAAGATTTAGAACCTGTTGTTAATGGCATTTGTGACTGGGGAGACGAATTTTTAGACTTTTTAAATACAAAAGATAAAGCCTAATCACATATTGCTTTTAATCGCTTCATAGTTTGCTACAATAAAATAAAAAAGGGGTATTTTATGACAACTCAAAAACTTTCACAAGAAGAACAAGCTGAACTGCTTACAACTTTACAAAAGCGATTCGAAAAATTTCCAGAACGTCATAAAAATATAGAATGGTCAGATGTAGAACAGCGACTAAATAAACATCCAGAAAAATTATGGTCCCTTAATCAAATGGAACAAACTGAAGGAGAGCCTGATGTAATAGGATTAGAAGACGATGCTTATATATTCGTAGACTGTTCGAAAGAAAGTCCTAAAGGCCGTAGAAGTGTTTGCTACGATAGAGCAGCATTAGAATCTAGAAAGAAACATAAACCAGAAACAAGCGTAATGGACATGGTTCATGAAATGAAGGTTACATTACTTAATGAAGAACAATATAGACATTTACAAACACTCGGTGAATTTGATAAGAAAACATCTAGTTGGATTGAAACACCTGCAAAAATTAGAGACCTTGGCGGTGCATTATTCTGTGATTTACGTTATGACACAGTATTCACGTACCATAATGGCGCTGATTCTTATTATGGCGCAAGAGGTTTCCGAAGCATGTTAAAAATATAAAATAAAGCTTCCTCAATTTGTCTCAAGAAGACAAGTTCAGGAAGCTTTTTCTGTACAATCATTACCTAACCACTTACACCGTATATTCAACCGGTTATGACATAACTACTGACAAATAATGTGATACAACATACTATATAACCAAAGGAGGTTATGCTATGACAGAGCCATTCAACGTTCAACTAAACATCGACACTTCACAAACGACGACGGATATTTCAATCAGAACCTTTGAACAAGAACTTGGTCATAACCTATTAACGTATATTCAACAATTTGAAACATCCAACCATAAAATAGGTATTAAGACATCACAAGGAACGTCACTTATTTTAAAAGAAGATATCATTTTTGCAGAAGTTTTTGATAAACAACTGAACATTATAACACTCAGTGAAACACTCACAACTCGAATGTCACTCACTGCCTTACAGCAAACTTTGCCTAAGCAAAAGTTCGTACAAATTAGTAAATCGTCCATCGTCAACATAGAACATATCACCAAAGTATCACCGTCATTCTCAGGGAATTTATATGCAACTTTATCCAATAATAAAAAAGTAACCATTTCAAGAAGGTATGTTAAAAATTTAACTGAAATATTAGGTATATAAGGAGGAGAAAATTATGAACAAAATCTTTAAATCTATTCTACAAGGTATCGGTATAGGAAGCAGCATTATGCTCATATTTATCGCAATATTTGAAGTAACAATTGACTTCCAAGCAGTATTCAGCGTTTATATATTCGGTGCAATTTGTGGATTTCTACCAATAGTTTATGAAATCGATCAAATACCACTCTTATTCAAACTCATCATTCATTTAGGCGGTAGTATCATTATGTTCTTTATCGTTTCAACAATTAATAACTGGATACCATTACAACCAGCACCACTCATTGGCGGACTCACAACCTTCGCATTGATATTCCTCGTTATCTGGTTTATATTTATGTATCTTAATATTCAACAAAGCAAAAAAATAAATACAAAACTTAAAAAAATGTAAACAAAGACCCTTAAGGTTCTCACCTTAAGGGCCTTATTTTCCGTTTTTACATGTTTTACTGAAATATCTGAAATTCACACGATATAAATTCCTTATCACACAAAGCGTGTAATCAATACTAAAATATATTATCTATTCATATCTTCTAAACTCATAATCGATTTCCCCATTGATTATGAAAACTTCTCTTATTTAGTGCTTAAAATCTTATAAAGTATAATTTTAGCGCCATGAAAAATTTATAAACCTAAAACTCCCCAAAACATTCTTTGAATCATTTAAATCCCTCTAAAATTCTTTATAACCTATAATAACCCTTTCAAAAAGAGAAAACGTACAATATCACATTAAAATTAAGCTTAACTACAATTATAATCAATTAATAAACTGTGCTATGAACAAATATGTGTAATGCTTTAAACAAAATGTATAATCTATGTGCCAATCGCATCTTCAAAGTGACGATTCAAATATAAACAAATTTCATTTATCGTATCAATCGTCTCACCAAACAAAGCAGAACTTCGTTTGAGAACCTTAAAGTGCTTTTGGTCTTCCTCCAGCCTCACGCATGCAAATATAAAAATTGAATTGAAAAATTCAGTCTGATCAGTAAGAGACTCTCCATATCTCTCGTCCAAATCATCCAAAATATCATCCAAACTTATATCTTTCGGAATCGCCAGTTCCTCCACTCTATGCATACCAATCTTACCTTCAGTAATAAAACCTTGAATGTCGTAAAATTCAAATTTAATGATATTGCACATCTTAACCTCCTTTCCTTGGGGTTGTTATAGGTTATACTCTTATTATATTCAGGACTCATTTAATGTCAACAATTTTCTATTCTTTTTTTATACAAATTCTTTAAAATACAATGAAACGCCGTTAAATCAACGTTTTATAAGCCATAAATTTTAAAAATGTCTCAAAATAAGTAGTTCAAAATCGTAAAATTTTCAAAAAAAATTTATTAGACATAATTTAAGTAATAGTAATATTTAAGACACTTTAAACTTCAAAAAATGTAATATAAAAATTAAATTTTTCTCAAAAAAAGTGAAAGAAAAACAAAAAAATCTGCAAAAAATCGACAAAAAAAGACACGACGTAAAAAGTCGTGTCTGGAAGTTAGAATAAATTTAAAATGGTACCATCTTTAATTGAGACAATATAAACTTATTCAGATCATAATAATAATCCTCATATTTTTGATTTAATTCATACCCATCCCAATTTTCATAAAGTGATTCTTCAACAATAAGTTTCATGCCACCATTTGAATACTCTTCTATAATTGTTTTTATTTTACCTTTATTATCATCATCTATAAGTGATTCTAACTCGTTTGATAATTCCGGATCAGTAAATGCTAGATTTAATAATAAATTTTCTTCCATTGGCGTTAAATATGTACTTCGAGTTTCTTTACCTTTCTTATCAAGCTTTACTCTTGAAGCATTTTTGAATCCAATTGATGCTGCTAAAATAAATAAATGCTTAGTTTCAAATTTCTTTTCTTGTTTTAATTTAGCAAAAGTTTCGTACACGCTTGAATACTTTTCATCAGCATAAAACAGTAATTGATTATCTCTTAAAATCCCCATCTAGTATCCTCCTCTTGTAGCCATTCTTTCATCAATTGAAACATATTCAATTTCAGAATGATGTACATCAATTTGATTAATTCTGTACCAACTTCCTAGTCTATTTGTACGCTTAAATACTCTCTCTTCACTTGGTGTTAATTCTGTATCTGTGACTAATAATATCCATTGTCCTGTTAAATCTGGAATCTTCTCAATTAAATTATCTCTGTTCATACCACTAAGTCTGTTAAATGGCGAATCCATGAATAATGGATAATCTATTTTTTCACCAGAATTTTCTCTTGCTGCATTCTTAGCTAAGGCAGTAATAAATGATAATGCTAAAATTTGTCTCTGGCCTTGTGATATATCTTGAGTAATCTTATATTCATTTCTATTAATAGCACCAATTTCAAAGTTTTTATCTATTGTAACTTTATCAATAATATTTATATCTTTAGGATCTATTAAAGTTTTAAAGATTTCCGTAGTATAAGTACCAATTAAGGAACGTACATCATTACTAAAAGTATCAGATATCTTTTTCAGTTCTTCTTCGAGTTTATACATTAATTTTAATTTTTGTTTTTCAATTGTATATTTACTTTCTTTATCAATAAGTTCTTGGTACTGATCTTTTATTTCCTTCAATTCCATTTCTAAGTTATTAAGTTTATCTTTATTTTTTTCTAATTGGACTGTCATATCAATTTTCTTATTATTATCTTGATCTATCATTGTTTGAATAGTTGATAAATCTACAGTATTTCTTGCTTGTTCAGCAATATCTTTTTCTAAATCTTTAATTTGAATATTTGCTTTATCAATTTTTTCAATTGTTTCTTTATATTTCTTGATTAGACTCTCCAATTCTTTTGTATCATCTTCGAATTGTGGCTCTTTATCTTCGATTAAGCTTAATAATCTTCTAGCAACTTCATACGTTTCTGAATTATTCTGTTCTTGTATTAATATTTCAATATGATCTCGAGCAGTATGATTATCACTTAAGTTATTTGCACAAATTATACATTCATTATCTGTAATGGATTTTTCAAGTATTTCTCTAGGAATACTAATTTTTCTATCTCCTAAAAAATTCTCTAAAAATAACTTGTTAGTTTTAAAAATATCTCCTGCTAGTAAATAAGGCATACTAGAAAATGACAAATTAAACAACTGTGATTTCAAACTTTCAAGCTGTTGATTTAGAGTTAATACAACCGATTTTTTATCTTCAATTCTATCTCTTTTTTCTATAATATTTTTATTTTTATCTAGTGTTATATTATGATTTGCAATTGACTCATCAATTGAAGATATTTCTTCACTAATTTTATTATTAGTTTGGTTTAGTTCTTCGATTTCTAAATCTATATCATTAATTTTTTTAGACAAAACTGTCACATTACCATCAGAAGAAGAACTGGTTAATTTATAGTTTAATATCTTACTTTCATCTTTTAATACCTTTTTAGCAAAGTTTATTTTGTCTATTTGTAAGAGATTAAATATAGCATTTTTTACTTCTGACCTTACCTTGTTATCAGATTTAGCTAATGTATCAATTTTTTCTGCATCAAAGAGAAAGAAGTCTTTAATTTTTTCATTCATAATTTTATTGATTTTCAAACTTATCTCTTGTCTATCTTTTAAATAATCAGGCATAACATTTCCTGTTTCTGGATCTATTTGCGTTAATGATACTGATTTTTCTCGTTCTGTTATAATTGATGGTGATTGTTTAAATGCACTAATTTTTCTGCTTATTTCGTATACAATATTTTCATGTTCAAACCTTAAATTAACTGTTGCTTCACCAGTCCCTGAGCTATTCTCATTTAAATATTTAAAGTTAGTTAAATGGATCTTATCATTACCAGTATCTTGTGAAATTTTAATAGACCCAAATAGTACAAACATAATTGCTCTATATATACCAGTCTTACCTTTACCATTTTCCCCAAATAAAATTGTTGTATTACGAGTACCTTCATAAGCGAAATCAACAGTTTGTTTACCATAATATTGTCTAAAATTATTAAGTTCTAATCTAATTAACTTCATCTTTATGTTCCCCTTTAACATATTTATTTATATTGTTTTCAAACCTATTAATTGCTGATTTTTCTTCTGAAACTGTATCAGAATTTGCTAAATCCTCTAAGAATGGTCTTAATAAATCTTCATACTCTTTGTCTAATTCTGCTAAATGCTTGCTCAATTCATTATTTAATGTTGCCATTTTCAAACATCTCCTTCATTTCTTTATAGACTTCCCAAGGTTTTTTATACATTAAATGCGACAAATTATAGTCATTCAAAATATTCCCCATATAAAGTTTTGTTTTACTATAATTTAATGCACTGTTACTAAATTCAGTAAATCTAGGTAATTCTTTAGAAGCAATTTTATTAAAGTCATCAAAAGGTAAGCCTAATGGAAGAACAATATAATCATGTAATTTTGCATACCTTTTACCAGCATGCTTTCTTAGAATTCTACCTCTTCTTTGAATAAATTCTTTTGGATTCGAAGTACTAGCTAAAAAGTATGCATTTCTAGTTGCTGGTATATCAACACCCTCATCTAAACATCTAATAGCTACTAATACTTGAATCTGTCCTTCATCAAACATTTTTAGTAATTTTTCTCGTTCTTTATTTTTTATTTCAGCATTAAATTTACTAACTTTTAACCCTAATTCATATAATTTTTTTACTATAATATCTATTTCTCCACGAGCACAATATACAAGTGTATGCTTTAAATTAGGTAAATCCTCTTCTTTAATATCTTGTATAAACTGAGGAATTTTATTTTCTGCTTTATAAATTAAGTTTGCACGTTTAGAATAAAGTCTCTCTAATTTTTCTCGTTCCTCATCGGAATCCTTTTTTAATAAGTTAAATATTTGCATACTAATTTTGTTGTACTCCGACATTTCTTTTTCACTAAAATTAACGATATGAGGATAATATTCATAAGGTGTGAGTTTATCATTTTCAATTGCTTGATCAAGATCATATTGATATACAACATCACCAACTGATTTTTTTATAAAAAATGTACCTTCTTCATCCCACCATCTATCCGGAGTTGCCGACAAACCTAATCTTCCATTAAATTTATCGAAAGGAAAATCTCTATATCCGTTATATGTTAAAGAATGACATTCATCACATATCAATAAAGATGGTCCTATCATGCGGTTGAATATATTTTTAAAACCAACTGATGATGCAGTTTTATAAGTCGTTAAAAAAACTTGTTCATCAACTAAACCTAGATTATATTCTTGTACAATTTTTTTAGCTTTATTAAACCATGTTTGTTTAGAATTCATACATTTTAAAACATCTACATCTAAAATACTTTCAACATCTTTTGACCATTGTTCTATGAGATGTTGAAATGGAACAATAATTATTATGAGAGCGCGTTGTTGGCTCTTTTTAAACCTTTTTGCGGCTAATAAACTTGTTATTGTTTTTCCGGTGCCTGTTGCCATTTCTAAAATTCCAATATTCTGATTATTAATCCAATTATTTATTGCTATTTTCTGATAGTCTCTTTCTTCAACTTTATCAGTTTTTTGTTTCTCACTCTTCGATGTATATAAATTATATTTTTCAATATCTTTTCTATAGGAAATTAACTCTCTATTAATTGAATCAGGCATATCCATAACTTCTAATTCTCTTGTTCTGTTATGCCATAGATTATCAAAGTCACTTTTTGAATTTTCAATTCTATGTATATCTCTGATGTCAGAGTATACATCAATTTTTTCAAAATTTTCACGTAAACCATAATATGTTTCATTAGCAGATCCAGAAAAGGCTATCGAATAACCAGTTTCATCTGTAAATACACCAAATTTTTCATGATAAATAGCATTTCCTTTAGTAAAAGCTATCTTAAATTCTAATTGCTCTTTAAATATTAACCACGAAATAACATTTAATGTATCGTCTTCAATTGTTTTATAACCTAATTTAATTTCTTTTAATAAATTCTCTTCAATTATTTCTTCTTTTGCTATATGGCCTTTTTCAATAGCTTCTATATCATCTTCCGATAATTTAGGATTAGCAACTATTCGTATTTTCCCTCCATTTTCTAAAAATACTTCTAATCCTCTAGCTAATAATTTAAAGCTTTCACTCGTAAAATAACCTGATGCACGATCATATGAAACTGAATTTTTTAAACAAGGATAATAAAAATCTTCATATATATTACTATCACTCGACCTATATTGTAATTTAAAGTCTAAATTATTTAACATATTAAACTTCTCCTCTTTCAAAGGTAAAATAACCAATGTCATCAAAATTTAATCTACCTAAATTTAAAATAACGTAATATAATCTATCAGCTTTTATATTAACTAGTAATTTGCTTTTTAAATAATTTAAAAACACATTACTTTCATAAGCATCTCTATAATTATTTTCAAGCTCGTAATAGATAACATCTTCATATGTTTTAAATTCTTTCGACACAATAGGCAACTCGTATTTTGAACCTTGATATGCTTCGATTAGTGAATAACCATTAATTTCAAGAAGGTATGCAATTAAATTAGGTGTTAATCGATTTAATTCTTCATAGTTTATATCAATTTGTTCTAAATCGTTTTTATTAAGATATATCTTATCTTGGAGAAGTTTATCTGCTTTTTTCTTAACCTCTTGTAAAATATCTTCATCAAATACAGTATCTTTCAGATTTAAAAATAGATCATTATCGTATGGTGCTATTTTATTGTCTTCTATTAGATTATCTCTAGTCTGATAATATTTTTGCCTTGAATATCCTTTGTAAACGATACACTCTTCTAATTCTTTATTTGAGAATAAATTTGGTAATTCATTCGTAATTACATCTTCGATTTTTCTAATTTTACTATCTTTATCATATAAAAATTGTTTTTGACCTCTGATATTGTCTAATTTAGACTTTATAAACTGTGAAAAACCATATAAATTATCTATATGATATTTCTCAAGTAAAGGTTTATATTTATCATCTAATGACATATCCATAAATAGATCTACTGTATAGATATATTCTTTGTTAAATTCATTTTTAATTAAATCGATGACTTCTTCAAAAAATGGTTCATCTTCAATTCCTTTGATTGATACGACATCATTAAATCCATTAATAAGAATATCATTCATCCTCGCAATTAATTGCTCTAATTTTGTATTACTCCATTTCAAATCATTTAATAAAGTTTTTACATTCGCTGGGCTATTTCTTTCTATATATTTCATTAAAATTTCTTCGGAAGATAGTGACTTTGCGTCTTTTTCATAAATATATAATGTATTTTGATAACCAATTTTATATTCATCTTCATAAAAGTTCTTAATAATAGAATAAAGATGTGTATATGAATTAACCTTATTATCAATCATTAATGTATGATTATTATTAAAAATATCTCTTGGATCAACGTATGGATAATTAGTTAATCCTTCATCGATAATCTCTTTAAGTTGACTAATAAACTGCTTATCTACTTCACTAAAATCATCATACTTATAAGTGTTTCTATCCACTAAAATTACATTTTCTGCACTTGCTACCCTACTAAATAAACTCCTTTGATTAGAAGTTATCTCCATTCCTAACATGGACTTTATTAAATTTTTTACTTTAATAAATCCATCTTCGTTATTAGTAATAATTTCATTTCTGTTATTATCAAAAACATATTCAATCGCTCTAACAATACTTATACTATTCTGCACAAATTTATCTTCTGCAAAGATATAGTTAAATTCATTAAATATAAATTTAAGTATTTCGAACTCAGTTTTATCAATAAATGGAATTTCATTTATTTTAATAACGAGTGTGTCATCATTCAGTTTTGAACTCACATAATCTTTTATTCTACTGTAATGCGTCTTTAATAAAATAATATCTAGTTCATCTATAATAATAAATTTTTCACTTTTCTCTAATATTAGCTTTATTAAATAATTAGATTCTTTTATATTTAAAACATTTTCCAATTCATCTATATGTACTTGATTATTCTTTGTGAATAATAATAATAATAAAGTTTCAATTGTATTGTGTATTCCGTTAGAGATGATATTCTTTCGTACTTTTTCTTGAATTTGTCTAACTCTTTCTCTAGTTACTCCAATGTTAATTCCTATTTCACCTAACGTTTCCCCACGCGCTCTACCACTTATAACTTTTTTCTGATTATCATTTAAAGATTGGTCAATAAAAGTTTTTATTTCTGAAACTTTAAAGACTTTTTCTATATAATCTATAATTATTTCTATCAATGTATAATCCTCTAACTGATTACCAAGTTCATATATATACCTTTTATCATCACGAAAAAGATTAGAAATTTTAGTTATTTTTACAAATTCATTAATTCTATAGTGACTTATCAACTTATAATTCATATGATTTTTTAAATTTGTCAAGCTTTCATTCATTTTTTTATAGTAATTATCCAAATTAACATTATTAACATTATTATCTTTACTATTATTACTTAAACGTTCAATCAAATTTAATCCATATTTATATGGTTCATCTTTTTGTAAGTTTTCTTCACTAAAGTAAATATTTATAAAATCAGCATAATTAATATTATTTTCTTCTAAAGTATATCTAAGCTCATTATTGAAAATATCACGATAGTCTTGTCCGCCTGGTTTTATCATGTTATTTAGTTCAAAGTATTCATATAGCTTTTTTATATAAGTCTTACTTACTTTCTCTCTTTTCTTATAATCTTCTATGAGCATCTTAAATGATCTATAATTTTTGTTTTTTTGATATTTACAAAAATTTTTAAAGTGATCGAACTCATCTCCAAAAATTAATTTATCCATATCATATCCAAATCCATTTACATAGGTTAAAACCTTTTTCTTGGATTTTATATTTGAACTATACACTAACTCAAATCCACTACTTAAAAGCTCTCTTTTAAAATATTCTCTTTTTTCTTTGGGAATATATTTATAAAAGCCTTCTAACGGCATATAGTTAAAAAAAAGATCTGAATTAATATTATGGTCCGAAATAAGATTAGATAATGAGAACATATTCAACGATAGCGATTCAAACCTTTTCTTATCGTCTTCAACATATATATATGGATATAAATTATATTCAATTTTATGAAATAAATTAGTATTCCATTCCCCTTTAAAACTGATTCCCCTAATATAAAGCTCTTTCAAAAACAAATTAAAATCACGTTGATCATCTATGTATAATTTTCTTAAGTTAACGATCAAATCATCACAATAATATTTTTTCATAAGTTGGCTGTGCGTTTCTACTTTCTTTAAATCTGTATAATGAGGTATATCGACAATCTGAGACATTTAATCCTCCTTAGATCTATATAAATAAATTAAAATAATCTTTATCTACATTTTATACAATTATACTACATTTACAAGAAAATGTTTTGAAATATTACGTTAATAATTTCATATTAAATATATTTCTTTATTTTATTAGACTTATAATTTTTTTTGCTTATTAATACTTTATTTTTACTGTGTTATATTTTTAATTTATCCTTATCCCCCACAAAAAACCCAACATGACTTCAATGTCATGCTGGGTTTATAACTTCCGCTTCTACCTCATTATCAAAGTGATAACCGATTGTATATGTTGTGACTGTGTTTTCTAATATAGGACTTTCGCTATCTTCTCTGTTATGTCGTACGTTCTTATGTGCTTCTTTGAATACGTCTGATTTTAACCAGTTTTTGAAGCTTTGTTCTGATTCCCAGATTGTAAGTATTTTTACTTCGTCGTATTCTTCGAGGTTGTTTGTTTTTGTTACATACATTTTCTTGAATCCTTCGATTGTTTCGATACCTTGTCTCATATAGAATCTTTCTATTGTTTCGTCTGCTGTTCCTTTATAGAGTTGTAATTTATTTTCTGCCATAAACATGTTATTTCCTCTTTTCTAATTTATACTTTTACGAGTTTGGCTACGACGACGATTCGTCCTGATGTGAGTGAATATGGGTCTTCACATGTTGAGAGTGTGACGATCTTATCGTCTTTATTAATTTCTGTTGTTGTTGAGATTTGTGATTTTTTTAATGTTTGTTCTAGAAATTGTTCATATGTTGCTTTGTCTTTAAAGTCTGTTTGTATGTAATTATCTTTTGTTGTTGTTTCATAGGCGCTAATGACTTCTAATTGATATTTACCGTATTGTGTGTCGTACTGAATCGTCTTATGTTGATTATAAAATGATTGATCTAAATATTTTTCTACGACGTCAAACATGGTGTTATCTCCTACGTGATGTCCATATATGACGGTATTCATTTTATCGTGCTTTGGTGTATTACGATAATCCATAAAGATACTACCTTTTCTACTTTCTTGTTGTTCAAAGTCTTTCTTTAAGTAGTCTTTGTTGTCTTTCGATTGTAGTATTGGATAGTTCAATGATGTGCCTTCTAGATGTATCCATCCTATGATATCTTTGTTGATATTACTGAGTTGTTTGAATTGTGGTCGCACGGTATTGGTGTTTGTCATTTGTGTATAATTTTGTTGTAAATGAATGTAGCGTTCTTCCGCTTCTTTAACTTCTTGCTTATTGTGAAACATGACATATCCAGACCATATGATGACAGCGACTAATGCTATTTGAATGATTTTAATGATGATTTTCATGAGGCGTCCTACCCTTTCTCTTACAAATCAACATGCCACATTCTGGGTCATGGATGATTTTCGCATCGATATTATATACGCGTGAAATAAAGGATTCTGTTACGACTTCTTCTGGAGGTCCTTGGATGACTTGATTGTTATGTATACATACGATTTCATCGCTATATTCTATCGCTTGGTTAATGTCATGTAACACCATAATAATGGTGATATTAAAGTTCTCTTTCAGTGATCGGATAATGTCCAACACTTGATATTGATAGTTTAAATCTAAGTAAGTCGTTGGTTCATCTAGCAACATATATTGTGGTTCTTGCGCAAGTGACATCGCGATATACACACGTTGTAATTCTCCGCCTGACAATTCACTAATGGCTTTATCTTGAAAGTCTTCTAGTTCTAGTTGATGTAACACATGCTGAATGACTTCTTCTTGTTTGATATCTTTCTTCAATATGGATTGGTAACTATATCTTCCACATTGTACGACTTCTTTTACTGTAAAATCTTCTGGCGCACGGTTAGTTTGATGTACGGTTGCTAACTGCCTTGCTAACGTCTTTCTATTTAATGATGAAATAGCTTGATTATCTAAGTAAACAATACCTTCACTCGGTTCTAAATTACGTGATAATATTTGTAACAATGTTGATTTACCTGATCCATTAGGTCCGATGATAGTTGTAATGGCGTGCTTTTTGAGTTGTATGTTTAACGATTTAAAAATATGCTTTCGCTGATATTTGAAACTAACGTTCTCTGTTCGCATGGACATACGCTCCTTTACAAATAAGGTAAATCAAGAATGGTCCACCTACTACAGTTGTTATCGTACTCGCTGGTATCTCTAAAGGTGGCGCTATTGTTCGACCTGCTGTGTCTGCTAATAATACGAGCCATGCACCAAATATAATGGAATAAGGTATGACTTTTTTATAATTCGTTCCAACGATACGTCTTATAATGTGTGGCACGATTAAGCCTACAAATGCTAACTGACCTACGATAGCTGTTGCGCTACTTGCTAAAAATACAGCAACTAAACCGACGATGAGGCGGTATTTCGTAATATTAAAACCAATATTATGCGCTTGTTTATCTTCGAATGATAACAAGTTCACTTTGTTTACTAACATGAGTGCGAATATAATCCCTATTGTTGAAGTGACGGCGATTATATAAACATCTTGCCATACTTTCATCGTTAACCCTGTCGGTAACTGCATAACAGGACTCATAGATAAAAGCTCTATTACACCATTTAACATGGCATATATCGCAACACCTACTAATATGAGTCTAATCGGTGTTATGTGATAACGAGATACTAAAAGGAATAATATAAGAAACGGTATAACCCCACCAATAAAGACGAATATCGGTAAATAGAAATACAAGGTAGGTAAAAATATAAGTATGACACCTCGTGCAACAAGTGCACCAGATGTCACACCAATAATATTCGCTTCAGCTAGAGGATTTTGTAATACCGCTTGTAGCAAAGCCCCTGATACACTCAGAGCAGCTCCAACAAATAACGCGATGAATATTCTTGGCATGCGTAAATCAATAACTGCATCTACTTGAGGTTCAGTACCTGTTGTGAGTTTCGTGATGATTTGTTCTATACTTAAAGGTAACTTACCACTTACAAGCGATATATAAATTGTTACGACAAGCATACATAACATGATCCAGAACGTGAGTCGCGAATATTTTTTCATGTTTTAACCTCTTTACTTATTATATAAAATGTCATAAAGCTGTACTAACGCATCGTCAGCTTTAATACTTGCTGTTATGCCAAATGGTATTTCTTCTAAATCATAAACTCTATTATTTTTAACTGCGTCAAAGTGTTTCCATATATCATTTGTACTAAACTCTTTCTTAAACATTTCTTTTACTTGATCTGGAAAACCATGTGGCAATCTTAAAATAATATCAGGATTGACTTTATAAAGTTCTTCCGTATTAGAAGATAAATAAGCTCTTGATTCATTTTGTATAACATTCTCTCCTCCGGCAATTTTCACTAAATCACCAATATAAGAGTGTTCTGTTGCTACAAGATAACTACCAGGTACACCCATAAGAATTAGTACTTTAGGGCGTTCTTTGCCTTGAATCTTAGCTTTAATTTCAGCTTCGGCATTTTCAAACTTTTTATTAAGTTTTTTAGCCTGTTCTTTACGGTTGAACGTATTACCCATTTCAGTGATAGATTTCTTCAAACCATTTAAACTGTCGTAATCATAATAAGTACCTTTCATTTTAAGTTGTTCAAACACAGGATCCATTTCAGATTTAATTGTTGTAACCGTTAATACATGTGTTGGATTAAGTGATTTTACAACTTCCACATTCGGTTTCTTAGGCTGACCAATTTCAGGTACATCTTTGTATCGCTTCGGTAAATCTTTATAAGTTGTCGGTTTACCTACGATATCTAAATCTAATGCATCTAAAGTTTCCGTTAAAGCTACAGTAGTTGGTACGATTCTGAATTCTTCTTTCTTCTGTTTACTTGCAGGTTCTGATGATTTACTAAAGTTGATGTTACAAGCCGCAAGTAGACAGCTACATATAAGTATTAAACTTAATAGCGATTTGATCTTCATTTAGATGCTCGCTTCTTACCTAAGAAGAATGAACCAGCTAATAACAATACTGCACCACTGAAGATAAGTGCATATGTCATTGCATCTCCACTGCTACTTGTTGAAGGATTAACGAGTTTCATGTTTGTTGAACCATCTGCGTTACGATCGAAACTTGGATTGGCTTTATCTGCAGTTGTAGAACTTGTTGCATTGTTACCACTTGTCACAGCTTGATTTGCAGGTGTGGCAGGTGATGAACTATGATTTGTTGAACTATTTGCTCCAGATGAAGCATTCGAAGATTCGGATTTTTGGTCATCTGATTGTGTTGTCTGATTGTGTTGAACATTATTAGAATCATGACCTTTAATGTCATCATCTTTACTTGGTGTGCTGACAGGTTGTTGTTGTTCATCACTTGTGTCTGTATTTCCGTTGCCAGATGCCGCTTCTTTATCAAATTCAATTCGTGTTGTGTAATGATTGTCGTAATTAATTGCTGGTACAACAATGTGCACTTTAGATGTTAATACTTTTAAATCTTTCGGCTTTTCAAAGCGAATGATTTTTGTATCTGCAGATTGATCTTCTGACACGGTTGTGACATTTAATTTTTTATCATGATCGAATAATTCAAACGACTTCCAATATGAAGCTGATTTCAATGTTAATTCAACATATTGTTTACCATTTTCTTCAACAATACGTGCAGGTTTCACCATATATTGGTCCATATAAGATATTTCACTTGAACCATTTTTATAGACCATGTAACCTAACGTTGAAGTTGCTTTTTCTTGTTGAGTTGATCCTTGGTTGGAGCCAGACGGATTTTTAACTTTATCAGGAATTGGCACTTCTTTTTTTGTTATCGGCTTATTATCATTCTTAGGTGTTTCGTTCTTTGATATATCCTTCTTAGGTGATTCATTCTCTGATGTATCTTGCTTTGGAAGTTCTGTTTGTGGTTTCTCATGATTCGTATCCTTGGCAGGTGCTTGTTGTGTATCTTCATTATTCTGCGTTGCATTATCCTGCTTTTGGTCAGTCGTTGATTGGTTTGAATCATCTTTCGCTTTATCGTTTGAATCTACTTTTCCTGTATCTTGTTGATTTGAATTCTGAGTTGTCGGTGCACTAGGAATAACTTCTTTAAAATTTACATGAGTTGTATATTTGTTGTCATAATTGATTGCCGGTACAACAATATGAACTTTTGAAGTAAGCGATTGGCTACCTGGTTTAACTTTAAACTTAATGACTTTAGTATCAGCTTGATGATCTTCTTTAACTGTTTGAATGGCTATTGCGCCTGATTCATCATACAGTTCAAATGACTTCCAATAAGAAGCACTTTTCAAAGTCATCTCAACATACGTTTCCCCATTCTCAAAATATACCTTTGCTGGTTTCACCATATATTGATCCATATATGAGACTTCATTTGATTTATCTTTATTTACAACAAAATCAATTGTCTTACTTTCCACTGCTGATGCTTGTTCTTCTGCTGCTTCAACTTTTTTCATTGTTGTATGACTAAGCGGTTCATAAGTGTTGAATGAAAGAGTTGAGAATAATAAAGAAAACGCTAATAGTGACTTAACATTTTTCTTCATTAATTATGACCTCTTTTCAATTTTTTATTGAACATAAACGTAACGATTAATAACATACCCGCAACAATTGGAAGGACTGTGATCATTACTGGTGTGCCTGCGCTCGTTTGAGGATTTTTCACATCTTGTGAAGTTGTAGAAGTAGTAGAACCACTAGATGGTGTACTACTATCTGAACTAGTTGATGCTGCTGTTGTTGAATCTTTTGAAGCATCACTAGATGAATCTGCTGCAGCCTGTCCAGAAGGTTCTTTCACGTCAAATGTGATTTTATATTTGTTATCGTATAAGAACGGTTTACCATCGACTTTTTCATTGATATAAACATCAATTGTTCCAGCAAGTTGTCCAGATGTAGAATTCACTTTAAAGCTAGACGTTCTAACGTCTGAACCTTTATCTTCACTTACGATACTTTCAGCAGAACCATCAACTGTAATACCTTTAATCCAATGGCTATGATTCATCGTTAATTGAAGTTGCTTTTCACCATTCTTAACAACTAACTTACCTGGTTTATTAAAATAATCATTTGCAATCGAAACATCTGAAGTACCATGTTTCAATACTGTGTAATCAACGTCATAAGTACCATCCTTCACATCAGCAGAAGCCACCTTACCTACACCTACTGATAATAAAATAAGTACTAATAACCCAATATTTAAAACTTGTTTAAACCTTTGCATAATATACCTCCTTTGTAAATTTATTGAAATTCTCCTTCCATCTTATAATTTAATTGATAATAGTTATCAATGTCAATATTATTTTCTGTTTTAATAAATAATTGGTCTTTAAAATTTTATTTCATGGAATTTAAAAAATAGATTAATGGAATAATTTAGGATGTAACTCAATAACATATAAATTTGAACATTCTTACTTTTATATGTACAATGGATGTAATAACTGAATAAATGTCCACTGGAAGTGCCTTATTATAGGCTGAGACTGAAGTAGTGACTTCGGGATTCCTTGAACCTGATCCAGTTCATACTGGCGTAGGAAAGTGGCGTATATAAGCTTACTTATACTTATAATTAAATTTTTACGCTATTTTTCTATACAGAAAAATAGCGTTTTTTATTTGGAGTGATTTCATTGTTTATTGCTGTTACACCGTATAAAGACTTAGATGTTGCTGATTTAGAACATTATTTAGAGATTGCAGAAGAGATTGATTTGTTATTACTGAGAGTCCCTATGACACGTAATGATCTATGCTGGGCGCTTGATTATTTATTAGCACATGGCTTTCCTCAAACGAAATTAATGATTCATTCTGATATGGCCATACTTGAAAAATATGATTTAAATTTTATTCATTTTCGTGAAGATGACGCGCACGCATTTGAATATAAAAAGCTTCATCCTCATATATCAGTCAGTATGTCTACACATTCAGTTGAAAGTGTGAAACGCGCACGTGAGTGGTCTTTAGATTTCGTATTCTTTGGTCACGTGTTTGAAACGCGTTCTAAACATGGTCTTAAACCAAGATCTTCTAAAGACATCAAAGATGCAGTATCTATAGATATTCCTGTTTATGCAATTGGTGGTATAGATACCCATTCTATTAAGTCGTTGCCTCATGGTTTTGAAGGTGTTTGTGCAATTTCATTTTTCAGAGATCGAAGTTTGCGTGAAATTCAGTTATTAAGAGAGGAGTGGCTTGCATATGTATGACGTGTTAATTGTTGGTTCAGGCGTCATGGGCATGTCTATTGCACGTGAATTAGCACTTAAGAATGAATCATTGTCTATCGCTGTGATAGATCGAGATGTGCCTGGATTACACGCATCTTATAAAGCTGGTGGCATGTTAGGTGCGCAAAATGAATTTATTGAAGATACACCCCTTTATCAACTTGCATTACGTTCGAGAGATTATTTCGAATCACTTAGTCATACGTTATATAAAGAGACGAATATCAATATTGATTATCAAGCGCACGGTTTAATTAAAATGGCCGCTTCACAAGATGATATCGACAGTTTAACAGCGCAATATCACTTTTTGAATAAGCGGGATCGTTCAGTTACGACGTTAGATAGTCCATCACTTCGTCATCTTTCAAATCATACGATTTCTTATAATCATAAAGCGATTTATATTCCATTTGATGGACAAATTAATGCCAATCAATATGCTAAAGCTTTATTGAAATCTATTGAGTATAAAGGAATTGAACGCATTTATCATACTGAAGTTAAATCCATTCATCGCTTAAATGATTCGTTTAAAGTGCTCACTGCAAACCAAATTTTACTTTCCAAAAAAGTCATTGTTGCTGGAGGCGCATGGAGTCATCAGTTATTAGCAGACTATGAAATTGAGCCTAAAGTAACAGGTGTTAAAGGTGAAGTTCTACTGTTGGAACATCCAGACTTAAAATTAGAACAAACACTTTTTATGACGAATGGCTGTTACATTGTGCCGAAACGTGGCAATCGATTTTTAGTGGGTGCGACGAGTTATGTAGATGACTATACTGTAGGCACATCAGTTGAAGGAGAAAATTGGTTAATGCGTCAAGCGTGTAAATACATTCCATTATTATCAAGTAGCCGACTCATACATAAATGGTCGGGAATTAGACCATACACTGATAATGAATGGCCAATTATGGATGAAATCGATGAAGATTTATATATTGTTACGGGGCATTATCGTAATGGCATATTACTGTCACCTATCATTGGCAAATTACTGGCTGAATGGATTGTTTATGAAGAAAGACCTACGTTATTAGAATCATTTAAAGTGAGGAGGTGTGTCCATTTATGAAATGTATTATTAATGGTGATGAATTTAATTTTGAAGATGCGTTAACGTTGTCAGATTTACTAGACTCGCTGGAACTTGATAAAGATAGAATCATTGTCGAATGGAACGATACACTCGTCAAAAGTGAACAATTTAATGATATTACTGTTAGAGAATCAGATAGATTAGAACTACTAGAATTTGTTGGAGGCGGATAAAATGTTAAAAATAGGACCATATGAACTCAATTCAAGATTATTATTAGGTACTGGTAAATTTAAAGATGAAGAAACACAATCTAAAGCAATCCAAGCATCAGGTGCAGAAGTGCTCACTTTTGCTGTAAGAAGAATGAATCTATATGACAAATCATTACCGAACCCATTAGCAAATGTTGATTTAAATCGCTTTATTACTTTTCCTAATACTGCTGGTGCACATACTGCAGAAGAAGCTGTACGTATTGCAGAAATTGCCAATCATGCTGGGCTTTGCAACTTAATTAAAGTAGAAGTCATTGGTGACGATAAGACTTTATTGCCAGACCCAATCGAAACTTATAAAGCATCTGAAATATTATTAGATAAAGGCTATATTGTCTGTCCATATATTTCGTGTGATGTTGTGTTAGCTAAACGACTTGAAGCATTAGGTGTTCACGCGATTATGCCACTAGCTTCTCCAATTGGAACAGGCAGAGGTATTAATAACCCACTCAATTTAAGATATATCATTGAACAAGCTAACATCCCCGTTATCGTAGATGCTGGTATTGGTTCACCAAAAGATGCTTGTTTCGCGATGGAACTTGGTGCAGATGCAATTTTATTAAATACTGCTATTTCTGGTGCGAAAGACCCTGTCAAAATGGCTGAAGCGATGAAATTAGGTATTGAAGCCGGACAATTAAGTTATGAGGCAGGTAGAATCCCTGTTAGATATACAGCACAAGCATCAAGTCCAACTGAAGGATTAGGATTCTTGTAATGGAACGATACGAGCGACAAATGAAGTTTCAACAGTTCGGCGCGCATAGTCAAGAAACATTGCAGAATACACGTATATTGATTATGGGTGCAGGTGCATTAGGCAGTCATGTTGCAGAACTACTCGCTCGCATGGGCGCTCATCAATTAACGATAATCGACATGGATATCGTTGAGCTTTCTAATTTACATCGTCAAGCACTCTATGATGAACGTGATGCACAAGAAATGCTTCCTAAAGTCGTTGCTTTAAAGAGGAAGATTAAACAGATTAATCATCATGTTGAATTAAATGCTATCCATCAAGAATTAACAGCACAAAACATTGAAACGATTATTAAAAATGTCCAACCAGATATTGTAATCGATGGCATGGATCAATTTGATATGCGCTTTTTAATCAATGAAGTTTGCCATAAATTAAACATTCCTTGGATATATGGTGCAGCAGTCGGAAGTAAAGGGACTGTTTATGCTATTGATTATAGCGGGCCTTGCTTAAGATGTATCCTTCAAAGCGTACCTCAAACTGGAGAAAGTTGTGCGATAAATGGTGTGCTACCACCAGTCGTTCAACAAGTAGCCAGTTACGAAGTATCAGAATTACTCAGATATGTTGCTGGAAAATCTTTTTCTAAAAAGCTCATAACCATAGATACATTTGACATGAACATACGCGCAACCAATATCAATTTATTAAAAGACAATGACTGTGTTGTCTGTGAACAAGGAATATATCAAGCATTAAACACACCACCCCTTTCATCAATAGAAGTATTATGTGGAGATACGTTCATGTTTAGATTTAAACAACACGCATTTGAATTAGCACATCACTTCCCAGGACATATCGCTAAAGAAAACGCATATGTAAAATTTATAGCATATGACGATATGACCATGACCTTATTCAAAGACGGTCGCATGAACGTACGCGGCATAGCATCACAAGAAATCGCAGAAGATATATATCAACAGTTTAATAGGTGTATAAGGTAGGGAGCGGGATGGGATTGGACCAAATCTTGGATGCAGTTGCGGGTGAGGTCTTGGCTTTATTCAGGCGTTAAGCCAAGACTTGCCTCTTCTCTTGGCTTTACTCGGTACTTAAGCTATGACTTGGACTATCTCTTGGCTTTACTCAGTACTTAAGCTATGACTTCGCTCATCTCTTGGCTTTATTCAGTACTTAAGCCATGACTTGGGGCATCTCTTGGCTTTACTCAATACTTAAGCCAAGACTTGGGTGATCTCTTGGCTTTATTCAGGCGTTAAGCCATGACTTGGGTGATCTCTTGGCTTTACTCGGTACTTAAGCCATGACTTGGGGCTTCTCTTGGCTTTATTCGGTACTTAAGCCATGACTTGACCTATCTCTTGGCTTTATTCAGGCGTTAAGCCAAGACTTGCCTCTTCTCTTGGCTTTACTCGGTACTTAAGCCATGACTTTGGGCATCTCTTGGCTTTATTCAGGCGTTAAGCCATGACTTGGGTGATCTCTTGGCTTTACTCGGTACTTAAGCCATGACTTGCCTCTTCTCTTGGCTTTATTCAGGCGTTAAGCCATGACTTGGACCATCTCTTGGCTTTATTCAGGCGTTAAGCCATGACTTGGACCATCTCTTGGCTTTATTCAGGCGTTAAGCCAAGACTTGGACCATCTCTTGGCTTTACTCGGTACTTAAGCCATGACTTGGACCATCTCTTGGCTTTATTCGGTACTTAAGCCATGACTTGGGCGATCTCTTGGCTTTACTCGGTACTTAAGCCATGACTTGGGCGATCTCTTGGCTTTATTCAACACTTAAGCCATGACTTTGGGCATTTCTTGGCTTTATTCGGTACTTAAGCCATGACTTGCCTCTTCTCTTGGCTTTATTCAGTACTTAAGCCATGACTTGGGGCATCTCTTGGCTTTATTCGATACTTAAGCCATGACTTTGGGCATCTCTTGGCTTTATTCAGGACTTAAGCCATGACTTGGACCATCTCTTGGCTTTACTCGGTACTTAAGCCATGACTTGGAGCATCTCTTGGCTTTATTCAGGCGTTAAGCCAAGACTCACCCATCCAATATCTCTTTCAAAACAATTGCTTGATTGTGTTTTTCGTCTTTGGCGCCATACAGAATGATGAGTGTTTGTTTGTTTTCTTTATAAATTTCTTTTAGCTGATTTAAAGCTTCTTGTTGCTCTCCTGATTCGAGTTCTTGTTTATATTTTTCTTTGAATGTTTCAAATTTGCTTGGTTCGTGATTGAACCATTTTCTTAATTCACTTGAGGGAGCGATGTCTTTTAACCAATGATCTAAATTTGCTTTGTCTTTAGATATCCCTCTCGGCCATACTCGGTCCACTAATACTCTTACACCTTTTTCATCAAGATTATTATAAATTCTATCTATTTTACATGCCATGAATAATCGACTCCTTTATATATATTTAGCCTACAGAAGTGAATCTTAAACCATAAAAGAAAACGCTTAATGTGTTATACTATATCTCAAATGGTAGGTTTAATTTCTAAATAAAAAATCTCGAAATGATGAACGGAGTGAATTTTTTTATGACTCAATACGACAGCCAGATTTTAAAAGAAAAATACTTAAATTTATTAGCAGAAAAGTTTGATGAAGAAGAAAAAGTAGCAACTGAAATTATTAATTTACAATCTATTTTAGACTTACCTAAAGGAACAGAACATTTCGTAAGTGACTTACATGGCGAATATCATGCATTCCAACATGTTTTAAGAAATGGTTCTGGTAATGTGAGAGCTAAAATTAATGATATTTTCAAAGATACACATTCTGAAGAACATATTAGTGACCTTGCTGCACTCGTTTATTATCCAGAAGAAAAATTGAAACTCGTTAAAAATCAATTCGCTTCAAAAGCGGAACTAAACGATTGGTATATTGAAACAATTCAACAGATGATACATCTTATTTCATACGCTTCAAGTAAGTATACACGTTCTAAGTTACGTAAAGCTTTACCTAAACAATTCGTATACATAATCGAAGAGTTATTATATAAAAGCAATGTCTATAACAATAAAACGACTTACTACGAAACAATTGTTCAAAAAATCATTTCACTTGGTCAATCAGATAAACTGATTATTGGTTTAGCATACACGATTCAAAGATTAGTCGTTGACCATTTACATGTTGTAGGAGATATTTATGACCGTGGTCCTGAACCCGATAAAATTATGGAGACGTTAATCAATTATCATTCTGTTGATATCCAATGGGGTAACCATGACGTATTGTGGATTGGCGCTTATGCCGGTTCAAAAGTATGTTTAGCGAACATTTTAAGAATATGCGCACGTTATGATAATTTAGATATCATTGAAGATGCATATGGCATTAATTTGCGACCTTTAGTTAATTTAGCTGAAAAATATTACGGCGATAATACTGCATTTCATCCAAAAAAACATGCCGACAAAGAACTATCAGAAGAAGAAAAACTTCAAATCACTAAGATTCATCAAGCAATCGCCATCATTCAATTTAAACTAGAAAGTCCAATTATTAAACGTCGTCCTTCATTTGATATGGAAGAAAGACTCGTACTAGAAAAAGTAAATTACGATAAAAATGAAATTACTATTTACGGTCAAACGTATCAATTAGAAAATACATGTTTTGAAACCGTTGACCGAGCAAATCCAGCACAACTAAACGAAGAAGAAGAGGAAGTCATTAATAAACTTCTACTTTCAGTACAAGAATCTGAAAAACTGAAACGTCATATGAACTTTTTAATGAAAAAAGGTAACTTGTATTTAAAATATAATGGTAATTTACTTATCCACGGATGTATACCCGTAGATGAACAAGGTAATATGGAAGAAATGGAAATTGACGGTAAAGTGTATAATGGGCGAGAATTATTAGACCAATTCGAATATCATATTAGAAATTCATTTAGTCGTAAACATGAAACAGATGACTTATCTACAGATTTAATTTGGTATTTATGGACAGGTAAATATTCTTCATTATTCGGTAAACGTGCCATGACAACATTCGAAAGATATTTTATAAAAGATAAAGCATCACATAAGGAAGAAAAAAATCCTTATTATTACTTAAGAGAAGACAGCGATATGTGTCGCAAAATGTTAGAAGAGTTTGATTTAGATCCTGAACAAGGTCGTATTATCAACGGTCATACACCTGTTAAAGAAATTGATGGTGAAAATCCAATTAAAGCAAATGGTAAGATGATCGTTATCGACGGTGGATTTTCAAAAGCTTATCAATCTACAACAGGTATCGCAGGCTATACATTGCTGTATAACTCATTTGGTATGCAGCTCGTTGCTCACAAACACTTTGGTACAAAAGAAAACGTACTACTCAACGGGGCTGATGAGCTATCCGTTAGACGTGTTGTAGACGAAGAACTCGAAAGAAAGAAAGTTCGAGATACAAATATCGGCGCCAAATTACAAGAAGAAATTCAAATGTTACAAGAATTGATGTCATATCGTTATATAGATTAAAAAAACCGCGAAAACTAACGTGAGCTGTTAGTTTTCGCGGTTTTTCTTATATGTTATTTGAAAAGGAACATATGACTTTTCATATATTAGCGCACGATATCTTACAGTCTTCGTGCGATACGACCTGATTTTGCACCCTAGCGCACGATATCTCGCAGTCTTCGTGCGTTATGCCCCTTTTTTATACCCTAGCGCACGATATCTCGCAGTCTTCGTGCGATACGACCTGATTTTGCACCTTAGCGCACGATATCTTACAGTCTTCGTGCGTGATTCTCCAATTCAAATTTCATCTTCAAGTAAAATCTCGTTCTATTTTCTTTTTCCATGTTTTTGAGAAGCATTGTTCGCCTTCGTTATAAGCTACAACTTTATTATATAAGTAATAATAGTCTGCATCACATGTCATTGTACTAAATGTCTCTACTTCAGTATCTATATCATCATCTTTAACAATCACTTTCCAATCACATTGGACTTTGGCTGATAATGGATCGTCTTCTTTAATTGTATAGACATTTAAGTTCTCTGTTCCATATGTGATATGACTATCTTTTAATGTTCTCAACCCTTCATCTGAATAATCTCTTAATTCCCATACATTGGTCGTTAACCGCTTCGTGATATCCCTCGTTCGAGACCCTTCTCTATGAATGATTTTTTCTAGAGGTTGTGCAGTTTCTGATAAAGGATAGTCTAATTGAATTTCTTCAAAATGATCAACTAAAGGTAATATCAATTGTGAATACTCTAAATCCACTTTTATATTTGCTACCTCTTTGCTCGGCCAAATTTGTGGCCAATATGTAGGTGAGATAGACACTTCTATTTTATGTCCTGCTGGTATTTGATAGCCTATGACATCTAGAGGTACTTCTGCATTGATATACTCGTTTATAGGTAATGTCTCTGGCGTTTCATGACTCTTGTAGTGATTTAGATTCAACTGACCTTTCGTAATCAATGTCTTCTTGCCATTTGGATGTACATCAGAAATACGCACATGAATATTGCCATATTCACGATCAGATTTAACATGAAGCTTTGCGACAGGTTGTCCAATGATATTCAATGTTTCACCATACGTTTCAACCATAAATGAGCATGCTAAAGCATTATCGATTGTTTGGTCATCTGGCAAGTCCCCTTCTTGGCCAAAAGGACAGAACACGCCTGAATAAAGACCATGTTGTTGATTATTTTTCAACGTGATTTCTTGCGTCATACTACTAAAAATATCTTTCGACTTGGTATCTTCTTTTAATAAATCTAGCCATTTGCCTTCTCGATAGTCGTATGAAGTTTGTGGTTCTACACTCTCTTGAACATAAACAAGAAATTCATCTTTATGGTTAATATGCTCATTCGGTTCCATCCATTTATCTAACCATGCGACAACTTCTTGTAAATATCCAAATTGAGGTCCAGGAATTGCGACGTCTGGAAATTCATGTGCCCAAGGTCCTATAATACCTTTCTTTGGAACATTTAAATGACGCATTAAACGAAACACAGCATTTGTATAACCGTCTGCCCAACCACTCATCGTTAATACCGGAATGGTAATGTTTGAATAATCTTCATTGATAGAACCGTGCTTCCAATAATCATCTCTTGTTTGATGACTAACCCATTCTTCCACAAACGGTGGTGTATGTTCTAAACGTTCAAGCCAATTTTCATACCAGTTATCCCCGAAATATTTCGGAAAAGCTGGTCGTGCATTATATGCAAACATCGTAGAAGCCCACCAAAGCATATCAGAAGCCATAAGCGTTCCGCCTTTATAATGAACGTCATCCGCGTATCGATCATCCGTTGAACATAATGAGATAATGGTCTTCAATGCTTCTGGTTGTCTCGCAGCAACTTGTAATCCGTTAAATCCTCCCCACGATTTACCAATCATTGCTATTGATCCATTTGACCATTCTTGGTTTGTTATCCATTCTATAATGTCCAATGCATCGTCTTGTTCTTGTAACGGATATTCGTCTTCGATAATACCTTCAGAATCCCCAGTTCCCCTTATATCAACTCGAATAGCAGTATACCCAAACCCTGCAAAATACTTATGTCTAATTTCATC
Organism: Mammaliicoccus sp. I-M35; assembly: GCF_022386455.1. Taxonomy (NCBI): domain Bacteria; kingdom Bacillati; phylum Bacillota; class Bacilli; order Caryophanales; family Staphylococcaceae; genus Mammaliicoccus; species Mammaliicoccus sp. I-M35. The sequence continues at coordinate 37,353 of NZ_JAJNIL010000013.1, forward strand.
CCGTAAAGCTGTAAATTCATCTTTTCTATATGGTAAATATTCTAATACCGCGCCTTTTGTCTTTGAGTCGGTCTTAGGTTGCCAGATTTTAGCTGATAATTTCGTACCATCTTGCATCGTTATCCAAGTATGATGAATCACTTCGATTTCAAATGGAAATTGTGTTCGCTCAGTTATTTTATTATAGTCTACATCAAAAACACCCATGTAAAATCCTCCTCTATTTATCTATTACTGCTTATTATACATAATTACATATATAAAAACTGACCAGACACTTTCGTCTGATCAGTTCGTACTATTATCCATTTTGAAGTAAATACATTTTGTGATAAATACCGTCTTGTTTAATCAACTCGTCATGTGTACCTCTTTCAACGATTTCACCTTTATTCAATACGAGTATTTGATCAGCATCTTGAATAGTTGAAAGTCTATGTGCAATCGCTAATGTTGTTCTGCCTTTTCTCATTTTTTCTAAAGATGCTTGAATTTGCGCTTCTGTTTCTGAATCGATATTAGCAGTCGCTTCATCCAGTATTAATATTTTCGGATCACTTGCGATCGTTCTTGCAAATGCTAACAATTGTCTTTCTCCACTTGAGAATGCACTACCTTTTTCGATTACTTTATGATCATATTTCCCAGGTAATTTATTGATAAATTGATCTGCATTTACAAATTCAGCCGCTTCTTGCACTTTTTCAAAAGTCATCGTCGGGTGATACAATTTTATATTCGATGTGATCGTTCCGTAAAAAATAAATGCATCTTGAAGCACAAGCCCAATATTAGATTTCAGTTCTTTTTTCGGTATTTGCTTAATCGATTGTTGATCGATTAGTATTTCACCTTGTTCAAATTCATAAAATCTCATAAACAAGTTAATGATTGAACTTTTACCAGAACCTGTATGCCCAACAAGTGCAACTGTTTCACCTGGGTTTGCGGTAAATGATATATTTTTTAATACATCTGTTTTGCCATCGTAACTAAACGTTACATCTTTAAATTCAATTTTGCCGTCACTAATATGAAAATCTTGACGTTCATGTTGCTCGGGTTCAAGCATATCATTATCGATAAGTTTAAATACACGACTCGCTGATACGAGTGCTTGTTGAAGTACGTTTAAATTTTGACTGACTTGGTTAATCGGTTCAAAGAAGCGTTCCATATATTGTACAAATGCAAATACAACACCTGCTGTAATACCACCTGAAAAGCTCAATATACCGAAGTAGCTTAATATCATAATGACAGCAAATACTGAAATCATACTGATTGCCGGTCTCAGAAGTAAGCCATCGATTTTGACAGTCTTCATATTAAACTCATAGTGCTCATCGTTAATGTCATTAAATTCTTTTTGAAGTCTCTTTTCCTGATTAAATACTTGAATAATTCTCATACCTTCGATAGATTCAGCTAACTTCGCATTTAAATCTGACAAAAGCTGTCTCGCTTGAGAAAAGTATATCGCAGAATATTTTCTATAAAGTGCTAATATGACAACTATAATAGGTACAAATACAAGTGCCATTAAAGCTAATTTAAAATCTAAAATAAACATCATGACATAACTTGAAATAACCATAAATAATGCCATTAAAAATGAAGAAAATACACCGATAAACATTTCTACAATGGCTTCAGTATCATTCGTTAACCTTGATACTATACTGCCACCAGGCTCTTTATCAAAATAGCGCATGCCCAATTGACCAATTTTATCAAAAGCATCAATTCTTAATTGTTGAATGACTTTAAAAGCTAAATATTGAAATAAGTATACATTCCAATATGTTGTTACAGCACCAATAATTTGAACGACAAAGAATATGACAATCAATAATGTCATATCAGATTCTGGAAATACTCGTGGTGTTAAATAATCATCGATAAATACTTTTACTAAATAAGGTGTTGCGACACTTGCAACTGTCGAAATCGTCAGCATCAAGAAAGCAAGTGCAATGATACCTTTAAAGGGGAACGTATATTTAATTAATCTTTTGAGTACATCAAACTGATCTTTGGCAGTTAAATTATGATTTTGTGCCATCGTTGTCATCCCCCTTTGCCAATTCATCTAGACTACTCGCAAGTTTTTCATGTAACGCTTGTGATTGATACGTGTCATAATACCAACCTTTAAGATTCATCAACTCTTGATGTGTACCTCGTTCAATGATTGTGCCTTCATCCATCACGATAATCATATCGGCATGACTGACAGCACTCATTCTATGAGCTGTTATAATATTCGTCTTACCTTGTCTGACGTTCTGCATATTTTCAAGTATATGTTCTTCAGTTTCTGCATCTACTGCTGATAATGAATCATCTAATATCAGTACAGGTGGATTCATAATTAATGCCCTTGCGATAGAAATCCTTTGTTTCTGACCGCCTGATAATGATACACCTCTCTCACCAACAACTGTATTGTAGCCTTCAGGAAAACTTAATATATCTTGGTGAATATAACTAATATTACTCGCGTTATGAATGATGTCATCATCGATAGTCGGATCGCTAAAGGCAATGTTATTTCTTATTGAAGTCGAAAATAAAAAGTGGTCTTGAGGTACATAACCAAATTGCGCTCTTAAATGACGAATATCAAAATAACTTAATGGATGATGACCATATATAATTTCATCCGCTTCTTTCGTATCAAATTCGCGTAATAATAGCCGAATGATTGCACTTTTACCTGAACCTGTTCGACCAACAATACCTAATGTTGTCCCTTTTTCAATCGTGAAATGAATGTCATGTAATGCCACATTATCATCGTTTGGAAATTTAAAGGATTTAATGTCGACGTGAATATCCCCTTCAGGAATCATATCCGTCTTAACTTCTGTATCGACATCGTTTGGAACATTGGTAATTTCATTAATTCTTTCATATGATGCATGACCTCTTTGAACAATATTAAAGAATAATCCAAGTGCGAGCAGTGGCCAAACCATCATCCCTAAATAAGTTGTAAAAGTAACAAGTTGTCCAATTGTAATATCATCTTGAATCACCATTCTTGCGCCAAAGAATATCGCTAAAAAATAACTCACGCCAATTACTGACATAATCGTTGGATCAAACAATGCATCAATTTTAGAAACTTTTAAATTTTTGTATACGACATCATCACTTAGTTGCTTAAAATCTGCTTGATCGTCTTTTTCATAACCAAATGTCTTTGTAACTTTTATCCCAGCAATACTCTCTTGAGTCTTATCATTCAACTGACTAAACGCAGCTTGTGCTTTTTTGAAACCGCGGTTAAGCAACTTACCATAATAACTCGTCAATATAATCATAATAGGAAGTGGAATCATCACAATTAAAGTTAAACGCCAATCAACTGTAATCGCCATAGTAATCAGAACAGCCCCGCCTGACATCAGTGAATCCGCAATTGTCAGAACGCCGCCACCTGCTGTATTCTGAACAGCTCTAATATCATTTGTAGCATGTGCCATTAAATCTCCAGTACGTCTTTCTTGGAAAAAAGAAGGACTCATCGACGTATATTTATGATACAGTCGCTCTCTTAATATCTTCCCTAACCTCATACTTGCCCCGAAAATCATAATGCGCCAGTAGTAACGAAATACATATGTTAATACAGCAGCAAGAAATAAAATGATGAGATAAATAAGAAGCGTCTTTCCCGTTAAAGTATTAAAGCTAATACCATCAATCACTCGACCAATAATTTGTGGAGGCAACAAATCAATCAGCGCAACGAGTAATAAAATGAGAATGCCAAAAATATAATTTTTCCTTTCTTGCTTAATAAACCAGCCCAATTTTGCAAATACCTTCATAATCGTCCACACTCCCCTTATATCTACACATTTAAAATTTTAGCACAAAACAATCATCTGAAAATTGAAAGTTCATAATTTTCATACATTTATATAAAAATCATCCGAATGGCGTATATGGGAATATTGTAGATGAGGAAGATTGGGAGGTGTGGAGTTCTGGGTTTCGGCGGAGTTCTGAGGTTCGGGCGTTTGACGGATTGGAGGATGTATGTTGCTAGTTTGGTGGGTCTTGCAACTTACAGGTGTGCTATGTTGCTTGTTTGGGCAGTCTTGCAACTTACGGACGCTCTATGTTGCTTGTTTAGGCAGTCTTGCAACTTACGGACGCTCTATGTTGCTTGTTTAGGCAGTCTTGCAACAGACGGGCGTGCTATGTTGCTTGTTTGGGCAGTCTTGCAATATACGGGCGTGCTATGTTGCTAGTCACTTCCCTCTTGCAATGTTCACGGCTCCAACATTGCTAGTCACGCCCCTCTTGCAATGTTCACAGCCCCAATGTTGCTAGTCATGTTCCACTTGCAATATTCAGACCTCCAACATTGCTAGTCATGCTCCACTTGCAATGTTCACGGCTCCAACATTGCTAGTCATGTCCCTCTTGCAATGTTAGAGGTGTCCATCCTCCTCACCATCCCCAACCTACTCCTCACCCCATATACGTCCCCAAAAAAAGTCAGGGACATCATGCGAGGTGTCCCTGACTTTTTATTAGAATTTTAATTTATCTGGTCTATAAAATGCGATGATAATTGAAGCGATGATAAAGAATGCCATGGCTATAAATAACGGGAAGTCGATTTTAATATCGAATGCTGCTCCGGCTACTAATGGCCCTATCAAGTTACCAACACTTGTGGCGGCTGAGTTCAAACCACCTGCAGTACCTTGGTTATTACCTGCTAATTTAGAGAAATAGTTCGTCATAGATGGTCTGATCAAATCAAATCCTATAAATATTACGAAACTGACTAACATCACTGTAATGTAGTGAGAGGCATATACAAATGCACCAAGAATTAACACTGAGTAAATTAATGAGAATAGCGTTAATTTAATTTCACCGATCTTACCGACAAGTTTCTCGAATAAGAATAATTGGAATATTACCCCTACTATAGCGCCACCTGTAATCGCGATAGAAATATCTTTCGGTTCAAAGCCTACTTTCTCTGCTGTATATAGTGAGAACATTGTTTCTGTAGATGCTAAACCGTAAGACAATATCAACATAATGATAACTGGTACAATAAACAATTTATATGGGAATGGCTCTTTGACTTTAGGACGTGCTGTTTCATTTGAATCATCGTCACTTGCTTCTTTTAAAAGGAATACTGAGAATAACAAAGCGATGATGCCAAGTGCACCAGCAAAATAAAAAGGCATTCTATGCGAAATTTCTGCTAAGAATCCTCCTACACCCGGTCCAACTATGAACCCTGTATTAATAACGGCTGACATATAACTAAAGTTCTTTGCTCTATTTTCTGAAGTTGATAAATCTCCAATCATACCATTTACACCAGGCATGACAAACGCTGCACTAATGCCACCTAATACTCTTGAAACTAAAAGTATTGAAAATGAATTACCCATCGCGAAAATAAATTCTGAAATGGAGAATAACAGCAGGCCGATAATGATAATAATTTTTTTACCAAACTTATCTGCAAATCGTCCTCCAAACGGTGAAGCAATCATTTGGAACATTGCAAATACTGCGACCAGCATGCCTAAATCACTTCCATTTAAATCTAAATCATGCAAAATTGTAGGTAATACTGGTATAACAATACTAATACCTAAAAACATTAAAAATATATTAAAATATAAAACGTTTAACTTATTATTCATTTTAGACCTCCTTCTTCATTACTTTTAAAAATATTAAGTGATTTTCACTATATTCTAATCTATTTATTTTGATTTGCATAACATAATGCAATCTTTAATATATACAATTTATAGTGTATAGTAACTATACAGTCAATAGGAGGAACTTAATTTATGCAAAAAATTAATCAAATACCTATAAGTGAGTTTGCAAGCTTAACAAATGTTAGCCGCCAGACACTCATATACTATGATAAAATCAATCTTTTTAAACCAGATTATAAGAACGAAATTGGATACCGATATTACTCCATTAAACAAATTGAACTTATAAGTGTGATTACTTTATTGAAAGAACTCGGCATGCCACTTAAAGAAATTAAAGAATATACACAAAATAAATCACCAGAGCACTTTTTAAATTTGATGACGCAACAGAAGAAAACAATTCAAGAACAGAAGAAGCATTTAGAATTCAATGAAATGATCATTGATAGTAAAATTCAACTCATCAGAGACGCTATGGAAACATCCTTTGATCAAATTGAAATTGAAGAATATGATGAAATGACTTTCTATATCAGTGACAACATCGCGAATGCTTCAGAACTCGATTTCTTAATATCGATTAACCAGTTTATTGATGAGCTAAAATCACACGAGATTTTTTCTAGTCAGCCAATCGGTGTCGTAACCCATAAAAATGATATTTTAAGTGGCAATTACTATCATTATAGTTACCTTTACGTGAATATCCCCAATTCTAAAAAGCACTACAAAAATACCGTTACGTTAAAAGGTAAATATTTAGTCGGTTATTATATTGGCATTGATGAACATGTTGAAGAAGCTTACAACAAAATGCTAAATAAAATCGATGAATTGAATTTAACAATGGGTGAATATGTATATGAAGAATATGTATTTGATTCAGTTATTAAAAATAATGAGAATGAATATATCACTAAAATTATGATTGAAATCATATAAAAAAAGCATAGACTCCGGGAGACCTTTTCCCAGACTCTATGCTTTTATTTTATTGGAAACATCTTGAAATACGTACCGATTTTCCATAAGTATTCTAACGGACCATATTTAAAATAACTTAACCATAAACTTGAGAATATTAGCTGTATGACAAGAATGATTAAACAAAGATTCGCCGTATGTATTAAGCGACAATCTGATAATCCTAATCCATAGCTAAATAATAGTATCAATAATGTCTGCCCGATATAATTCGTAAGTGCCATTTGTCCATACGTTCTTAACGGTTTCAATAATTGTTGCACGACTTTATATTGTAACAACGTGACGAGTATACTAAAGTAACAGATCGTCATGATAGGACTCAGTATTAAAATAAATTGATTTGTTAAAGCATATTGTTTCAAATATTGTGCTTCAGTAATACCTGTATATTTAATCGCTTGGTAAGAAGCGCCAACGTAGATTTGATTTAAGTAATAGATGCCGATTACCGAAATGATCATCGAAATTACCGCAATAATGGCATAATACTTTCTATATTGGAACATTTTTTGATGTAGACCAAATTGAGCAAATGTTAAACCTAAAGTGAACAGTGGAAGCGGCATTAATATTTTTCCACCTAAGCCAATTGCAACGCATAAGAGCACGATACCGATTGCGAGATTCACCCACTTATTCACTTTAAACAGTGGTAGTAGCACTAAACCAAATATGGCGTACACGAGCAATACCTCTCCCGGTTGGAGTTGCATATGCCCTAATCCTAACAGCGCCAATATCACAATTCTTCTCAAATAAATCACATACGGATGTTCACTTTTCGCTTTCGCACGATTAATAAAAATATAAAAACCCACACCAAATAAAAATGAAAAAATCGACATAAACTTTGATTCAATAAATATATCTAAAAACTTCTGATAACGAACTTCTACTATTGAAAAATCAAATGGTACTTGTATAATGCTCGAAACATTAAGAAAAATAATACCTAATAAAGCAAATCCTCTAATATAATCTAATTCATAAATACGATGATTCGATGCAGTCGGGTTCATGACTTATGCCTCCTTTAATTCCTTGTTATAATTTACCATTTATACAAAGAAATACAACGAACAATATTGTCACATGTCCTGTCACATTAAAAAAGACTTAGACACCTCATCATGTCTAAGTCTCTTATAATAATTACATCTAAAACAACGTATGAATTGCTTTGTCGAAATATTTTTCAAAGTATTCATGTCTATGAATGCCTTCTTTATCTGTGATAAACGTTAAAGTCGAATCATCATTGACCAGCTTCTCTTTCACCAATTCAACTGCTTCATACGTATTCGGTACCATCCATTTTAATATATTAGGATATTCTACTCCTTCTTGCTCTCCTACATACCAATAAATATGACGTGGATATTCTATCGGTTTGCTATTTTTAATGAAATCTAAAAAGTTCGGATACCACATAGAAGCAGACATTAAGATATAACTACCGAATAAGTGTGGTCTTGTTAATAAAGCATATAATGAAACTAACGCGCCGAATGACCCACCACCGATTGCTAAATATTCCGCTTCATCAAAGATATGATAATGTTCTTTAAGAAATGGTATTAATTCAAATTCCAACATATCTAAATATTGATCAGCTTCTCCCGCATAATGTGCTTGATCAACTTGCTCTTCCCATGGTGTATATTCCTTATTTCTATCAACCGGTTCAATACCGACATACATAATATCTCGTGGCTTATCTTCTATCAGTTTATTAAATATATAATCCCCGTCTTGAACGATTACTGTCTTGAATGGTTTAGAATTTTGTTCATCATAACCAACTGGCATAGCAACCGTTACGAATCGGTCATTCCATAAAAATTTTTGTACAACTTGCATAACTATTCACTCCCGTTATATCTCTTCTTTAATTGAGAAACGTTATCATTTATTACATCATACCACAAATACTATTAGTTATCATTTGCATATGAGATGCCTTTGTATCATGATAAAAATAATCTTTAAATAAATTTAACAAGGGGTGTTATTTTTATGAAAAAAGCGCTAATCGTTCTTACAGAAGCATATGCAGATTGGGAAGTCAGTTACGTTGCTGCTGAACTCGCTATGTCACACGGATTTGAAATCGATACAGTATCATTAGGTGAATCAACTGTTACATCTATCGGCCAATTGAAGACAATCGTTGACTATACAATAGATAACATTAAAGAACCTTATGATGCTTTAATTATCATTGGCGGTAACAATTGGTCACAAATTGAAAATGAACAACTCGTGCAACTCATTAAGACTTCATTAGATAACAATATCGTTGTAGGCGCAATATGTGCAGCCGTTGACTTCTTTGCAAGAAATGGATTACTTACGGGATATAAACATACAGGAAATGATTTAAACCAATGGACGACTGAAAAAAACTACAAAGCCTATACAAACGCATTAGACTTTATGAATGAAGATAGTGTCGTTGATAAGAACCTTGTCACAGCAAACGGATCCAGTGCAGTAGACTTTGCATTTAATGTAATTCGTGCATTAGGACTTCTAGATTACAAAGAAACGGAAAAACAAAAATACTTTTATAAAGCAGGTTATGTATCTTATAAGATGAAATACGGAGAAATTGGATAAGAAGCGAGAAATATAAAAATAACCTTTAAGGAGCGCTCAATATGACTCAACATGAAAACATTGTCACGATTGCCTCACAATGTGGTTTAGATATTCAACCTGAATCAATTTCAATAAATGAATCAGGTCTTGATTTTCAAGTAGCATTTGCTGAAGATAGACATGGTGTTGAATGGGTATTACGTATACCTAGAAGACCAGAAGTTTATGCGCGAACAGACTCAGAAAAAGAAACTCTGGACTTCGTACAACAACATGTATCATTTGAAGTCCCTAATTGGCAAATTCATAAAGAAACATTAATTGCATATCCTAAACTAACAGGCGTACCTGCAGCTACAATTGATCCTGAATTACAACAATATGTATGGGAAATAGAACATAAACCCGTACCTCAGAATTTTATTGATACACTGGCAGAAGTACTCGTTGATTTGCATCGAATAACAAACGAAGAACTCGCTTCAAGTGATATTAAGACGACAACGATTGAACAAATTAAAGAAGATTATCAAGAACGTATGCATAAAGTGAAAGAAACGTTCGGTGTCTCCCCTGACTTATGGAATAGATGGCAAACGTGGTTAGAGAGAGATGAGCTCTGGCCAAATCATGTCACGATGATACATGGAGACTTGCATCCAGGACATATTATGGTGGATAAAGAAGCAAATGTGACAGGTCTGATATATTGGACAGAAGCCAGTCATGCAGACCCGTCCAATGATTTCATGGGACATCATCGTGTATTTGGCGATGAAGGGCTAGATGAGCTAATAGAAGCTTATGATAAAGCTGGTGGAACGACATGGCCACATATGAAAGAACATATTATTGAATTGAATGCAGTGTTTCCAATGTTTATCGCTGAATTTGCACTTGCTTCAGGAGAAGCGACATATGAGAAGATGGCAAAGAAAGAATTAGGCCTTGAGGAGTAAGATAACATCAAAAAAGGTTAGCTCGTGTGAGCTAACCTTTAAATATGTGTTGCAAAGAAATTATTTAAGATGGTCAATTGTTCCGGTACGCTATTTCTTGAAACTTCAGGATGTGACGTAATATGTTTATCTGGTAAGTTGATTTTGTAAATCTTAGATGCATCAATACGATCTGTCTGTTTATAATACAGTTCAACATTTTCACTACATATCACGTATTTCGTATGTTCATTGCTATCATCTAAATGCTGATTAATTTGAGGCACTAAATCGTCATTTCTCAAATCTTTTAAGAACCTTCTATCTTTCTGCTCTAACGCACCACCAATATTCACAATTGGATCTACTGCTAAAGTATTCATATCCAGCGCCGTACCGTGATAAATCGCACCCGTACCACCTTTAGAACCACCGTAAAGTACAACGTGCTCTTTATCAATATTAAGTTCTTCCATCACCTTTAAAATCGTACTTTGAATTTCCTGCTCATATTCAGGATAATTCGTCGTACTAATATAATGCGAACCATGTGATACATTTAAATCCATTATTCTTAAAGTATAAACATTCTTCACGAGACTTCTCTCAATACCATCAAAGAACTTAGGAAACATCCTGTTCGGAATCAACGAACTATCATATCGCTTAGCATCTGGCATACAAGTAAAAATAACAAGCAACTTCTTAGGCACCTCATCATTTACCTTCCTACCAGCCGGCTCATCTAACGTATAGAAAATATCCTTATGTCTAATTAAATCTTTTCTCTGAAATAATTCTTGAACATCAGAACGCTTATAGAACTTAGAAATCGTATTTTGATGAAAATATAAAATATAATCATTAGCCAAGATTTCTTTATACATTTCATGTAGTTTACTATTTTGTCTAGCTAACTGAATAAAATTCGAATCACTACCCGTATCAATTTGAATACGCTTTTGATTCATAAAATCAATAGGCTCATGAAGCGCATAAATCTCTTTAGGTTTATTACGAACTTTCTTAACAAACCTCCCCTTATCAAACAAATAAGCCATAAATATCCCAACCCCCATTTTAGTATTAAGCTCTATATCTCTCACGTCGTACTAAAAAAGAAATGTTTGTTATAGCTTAACATATTGGGTATGAAGTTAAAGGGATGTCTAATATTAAAAAAGTACAAAAAATACCCCGAAACGAATATTTCTATTGTTTCAGGGTATTGTACGTTTTATTTAAAAACTTCTTTAACTACTCTTTCGGTAGCTTTACCGTCATCTAAAGAGCAATATTTATTATAGAATTCATCATATTTGTCTTGATAATCGTTTTCTACTGTTTCAATATTTTTAATAGAATCTATAACTTGTTCAGAATCGAATAATAATGGTCCTGGTAAGTCTTTGTTCATATCAATATAGAAGCCTCTTAAAACATCTTTATATTTTTCTAAATCATACGTATAGAATAAAATTGGTTTTCTAAGGTTAGCAAAGTCAAAGAATACTGATGAGTAATCTGTTATAAGAATATCACTACTAATATATAGATCGTTGATATCATTATATCTTGAGAAATCAAACGCAAAGTTTTTAAACTCAGATAAATCTAGGTTATCAGATATAAAGTAGTGCATACGTAATGCGACAACATACTCATCACCAAGTTCTTCGCGCAATCTTTGTAAATCTAGTTGCATTAAGAATTTATATTGACCTGGTCCATGGAATTGATCATCTCTCCAAGTAGGAGCATATAATATAACTTTCTTATGAACTGGAATACCTAGTTTTTTCTTCAAGCCATTTTTATATTCTTCAGTATGATTCGTTAAAATATCATTTCTTGGGTAACCATAAGTCAAAATATCTTCTCTAGGATACATGAAAGCACTATTAAAGATGTCTTCACTATATTTGTTAGCAGCAATTAAATAATCCCAATTTCTTGATTGTTCATAGAAATCTTTTTTATAATTTTTATTTGCTGAAGTAACATTATCCATATCAAACACCAATTTTTTAAGTGGTGTACCATGCCAAGTAGAAAGTAAAACTTGCTCAGGTTTCTTATATAACCACTTTGGTTGTCTCATATTTAGAACAAAGTATTTTGAAATTGTTACATACATAAAATATTCCCAACTAAATCTTCTTATGATTTTTACATTAGAATTTTTAAATTCAGGTTCATTTTCAACTATTTTTTTATCATTCAATATCCATACATGATTCCATTTTTTAGGTTCATTTTCTAATAGATAATTAAATATCGCTTTAGGACTATCAGAATAATTTCTTCCTAAGAAACTTTCGTATAAAACTGTATTTTCTTTAATTGGTAATTTTGAGAATACATGTTTCTGTACTTTTTTCTGTCTAAATCTTTGGTTCACAGGTTGTATAAACTGATAAGTCTTGTATCCAGTTAATCTCGATTTACTTATATAATAAGCTAATTTATAATTCCCTGATTTTATAGCCTTTATCTCATATTCATGTCTTTTAGTTACATTAATTTTAATACCTGGATGATTCAATATTTTGTTTAATTCTCTAAAAATCGGTAAAACATCTTTAAAGTTTTCCTTAAACTTTTTATTTTTTATCACTTTATATAAATAATAAGATATCGCTTTACTTACTAATTGATTTAATATAATTCTATTATCACTATACTTCAAAGATTCTTTAAAAGCTGTCATTCTTAAGTATAATCTTTCATCTTCTTCTCTTTGTGTTAAAGATGGATAGTTAATAGGATCGTTGTGAATTAATTTATAATATAATTTTGTATAAGTTTCCCTAATAGTTGTTGTTTGGTTATATAAATTTATAACGAACGGTATTTCACCGTATAAATCATTATTATCTTCAAACATTATGTTATTTTCTAATAAATGTTGCTTTTTAACGATTAATCCATGAACTTTCAATGAAAATGATAACTTATTGATATATCTTTTGGGAGTATGATTAATCGTCTTATGATTTAGAATGTTATTTTCAAATAATCCATTTATAATAGCCTTCTGTTGTTCATAATTTGTATCAATATTTAAATCCCCAAGAATTTGGTTTAATGTATCTAAAGTATCATCTTTATAAAAACCTTGTTTTCTTTTATTTAAAGTTGAAGCCATATCAAGATTAGTTTTAGATATACCTAATTTTATAACATGATTATCATTTTCATTTTCTTCATCTTCAATTACTTGTTTAGCATAGACAAGTGAATTAGGGTGTACGAAATCATCAGAATCTAAGAACAGGATATATTCTCCTTTAGAAGATGTAATTCCTAAATTTCTTAAATCTTGCATTCCTAATTCTGAATTAATACTTTTATAATTCAAACTTGATTCTGCTAAAACTGAATTTAAATATTGAGAATTATTATGTAGGAATAATACCTCAAAATCCTTATAAGTTTGATTTTCAAGGCTATTAACACAATTTTTTAAAAACTTTTTATTATTATCATTATAAACAACGATTATTGAAAATAACACAATAACACTCCTTTTATTTTTAGAATTTTCTATATTTCATCTTATTTTTGGTTATAGTCTATATATTTAGACAAACCATGTTCTATAGTATACTTTGGTGAATAACCGAGAACTTTTAACTTGTTAATATTAGAAATTAAATCTTTAATATCTCCTTCCTTTTCTTCAACGAAAGTATAGTCAAATTTTTCGACATTTTTTCAAAAAAACATCAAATATTTCTAATATATTTGTTTGTACGCCTAATCCTAAATTGTATATTTCACCATTTGATCCTTCTTTATCTATAACAATGCTAATGGCGATGATTATATACATGTTTCATTTAACTATCCTTCAACTAATGCATTTATATTTTCTTATTTATCAACAATTTAATACCCATTACGTGGTAAGTATATGGTATAAATCTTATATATAATTTATAGAAGTAATGGTTATATATTTCTAATACGATAAATTAACTCTCATTTCGTTATTAAAGTAATTATCCTTAGTTATTATCTCCAGTATTTTTCTTCAACCATACTGACTCTTCATATGCATAAACCGCTTCTTGATAATTATGGCTTCTAGGCAATATCCCTTTTTTAATCGCTTCATTATATGCATCCATCTTTGTTTGTTCGTCTTGCTTACTGTATATAATTTCAGCTAAATCTTTTTGAGTTTTTATATTGATTACTTTGTCTTGTTTTTTCTGTTGTGGTTCTTTTTTCTTAGTCGTATGTTCTGTTTTTTCTTGTTTTGTCTTATTACTATCTTTAGCTTCGTTGTCTGTTGTTATCATTAAGACTGCAGACATTATTGTGAGACAAAAAATAACCACTACCAGAACTATATTCTTCAATTCTCGACCTCTCCCCTTTGTATACATCAATATTATTATTAAACTACAAAACATTACATTTGTAAATTTGATTTTAAACATTTTATTTTTAATATTACAATCCAACTTTTTCAATTCAATTACAATAGGCATTTTAACTTCTAAAAAAGTATAAAAATTACAAATCTACTTTCACCAAATTTAATCACACACAAAAAAGCAACCTTTCATTTTTCTTGAAAGGTTGCTTTTCACTATAATGCTTATTTTAAATTAAATTTTCTTTCAAATTCCTCAATCACATCATCCAATTTCTCTACATCCAATGAGAAATACAGTTTCATTTTTGGTTCTGTTCCTGATGGTCTAACTGCTATAAATCCTTCTTCAAAAATAAATTTGATAAGATCTGTTTGCGGTAACTGAATAGTGCTTGTTTCACCACTTTGTATATTATGAGATTCTTGTGTGATGTAGTTTTCTATATACAATGGTGTTAAATTGTCTAACTCAATTGTTTCTAACTGTTTAAAGTCATTCATAATTTGTTGGATTTTTTCTCGTCCTTCTGCACCTGCAAATGTTGGTGAGAGTGTCTTATCTTTATACTGTCCTAGTTCTTGATAAATATTGTCTAAAACATCTTTGAAAGTTTGATTATCTTGTGACAGTTGTTCTTTGTATTTAATCAATAGTGCTGCTGTTTGTATCGCATCTTTATCTCTTGAGAAGTCTTCTACTAAATAACCATGGCTTTCTTCGAAAGCTAAGACTAGTTGTGATTGTTTTTCTTCTAATTGCTTTAATTGTTCTGAGATATATTTGAAACCTGTTAATACATTGATGACTTCAATGTTCAATGATTGGGCTAGTTTTTCACTTAAAGCACCTGTTACGACAGATTTAATCATGTATTTATGTACATCACTTGTTAATTGCGCATGTCTTAGTTTAATGAGTAATAGTCCAATCTCATTACCATTGAAATATCTTGTTGTCCCATCTTCATAACGTTCAACAATACCGATTCTGTCGGCATCTGGATCAGTTGCGATAATAAGTTGCGCCTGTTCTTTCTCAGCTAATTGTTTACTTAAATCAAACGTATCTGCTTCCTCTGGATTGGCTATACGCACTGTTGGAAAATCACCGTTAGGTGTAGATTGTTTTTCTTCAACAACATAGTTTGTATATGACAAATCTTCAAGTACATCTGACAATAAAGGCAGACTTGTGCCATGTAAACTTGTTAAAATTGTTTTTGTTTCAGCCGATTCAAATGAACCAACAAGATTTTTAACCGCTGCTTTATAAGCTTTAGTTGTTTCATCTTTAAATGGTAAGATCAGTTCACGTTCTTGTAATGCTGCAAAGTCGTCTGCTTGTATATTTAATGGGTCTTCTACTGTATCAATATAACGGCTTAATTCTAATGAAGGCTCTGTTAATAACTGGCCACCATCTGAACCATATACTTTAATTCCGTTATAATTCTTAGGGTTATGGCTTGCCGTAATCATAATACCCGCTGTTGTTTTCAAGTGTCGTACTGCGAATGACAGTTCTGGTGTTGATTTGTATGTTTCTGGCAAGATAACTTCAATACCATTGGTACCTAATACTTTCGCGATTTCTTTCGCAAATTCTTTAGATAAATGACGTGTATCAAAATGAATCACGATTTTAGGTGTATTTGAAATATGCGTTAAATATTTAGCTAAACCTAGCGCAAACTTTTGAATCGTGAATTTATTCAATCTACCTGGTCCTATACCGAAGGTACTTCTAATACCAGCCGTTCCAAATGATAAGACGTCTGTAAATCCAGCTGCTATTTCTTCTTCTGTTTGAACATTATGAAACTGTTCAACTAAGCTTTCAGATATTCTTTCTTCCCATTGTGCTCTCAAAGTTCTAGCTCCTTTACTTAAATATCTAATGTTTGAATATAGCGTTTAATTTCATCACGCATTTCTTCATCTTTCAATGCGTACTCTATCGTCGTCTTCACAAATCCAATTTTTTCTCCGACATCATAGCGTTGTCCTTCAAAATCATACGCGTAAACTTTATCATCTTTATTTAAACGTTCAATCGCATCTGTTAATTGAATTTCTCCGCCACTACCTTCAGTTTGATTCTCAAGATAATCAAAGATTTCAGGAGATAACACGTATCTACCCATAATCGCTAGATTAGATGGCGCAGTTCCTTGTTCAGGTTTCTCCACAAAACGATTCACTTCATATAAACGACCATCTTGTGAATTCGGGTCAATGATGCCGTAACGATGTGTTTCTGATTCAGGTACCGTTTGTACTCCAATAACTGATTTGCCTGTTGCTTCATATTGTTCCATTAATTGTTTAATAGCTGGATTATCCGATTCAACAATGTCATCACCTAACAATACTGCGAAAGGTTCATTTCCAATAAATTGCTTCGCTGTGTGAATCGCATGTCCTAATCCTTTTTGTTCTTTCTGTCTAACATAGAAAATATTCGCTAATTCTGTTGAATATTGAACTTTATCGAGTAATTCAAGTTTCCCTTTTTCATACAATGTAGTTTCAAGTTCTTTTTGAATATCGAAATGATCTTCAATCGCACGTTTATGTTTACCAGTTACAATGATAATATCTTCAATTCCAGCACGTGACGCTTCTTCTACAATATATTGAATTGTTGGTTTATCTAATATTGGTAACATTTCTTTAGGCATCGCTTTTGTAGCAGGTAAAAATCTTGTTCCTAAACCAGCGGCAGGGATAATTGCTTTTTTTATTTTAGTCATAATAATCTCCTTTACTTAAATACATTTATAAATTCTTGTTTAGATTTTTCTTTATAGTAATTGAAATCAAATTCTTCAAACGATTTATTTCCTTCTAGATGTATCATAAAGCCATCTACAAGGCCTTCTACACTGTTTTCTGTAATTATCGCTTGATTTTCATTTAAATATTCAGTTGTTTCTTTTAAATTCACTGTTATTACATCAGTATTTAAAGCTAAAGCTTCATATACTACTAACCCTAAACCTTCATAATTTGAAGATAGAACGAAAGCATCCACATGATCTAATAAAGGATACGGGTTGTTTATGCCACCCAGAATCACAATATTTTCTTTTGCAACTGAATCTCGAACCCATTGAATCGTTTGAGATTTCAAAGGTCCATGTGGACATACCATAATTAAAAATACATTAGGATTTTCAATATATACTTTTTCAAATGCAGCTATTAACTTATCGTGGCCTTTTTGATAATCATATCTTCCAATATTCATGTATACTTTAATTTCTGGATTATACAAGGCATCGAGCATTCTACATTTTGAAACCCTCATTTGATTATATAATTCCACAGAATGAACAATAGGGTCCTTCTCATTTAAATTAAAGTATTCATCGATTACATCTTGGTTATTCACAAATAAATGTTTGAACGTTTCTGTTAACTCTCTATCTTTTAAGAAATCTTCATAAAGTCCAGTAATAGAGTTTACAATACTTTTTTCTATTTTATCTTTTTGAGTTACTAATGTTGATTTTGAATATTCTTCTTTAGTTTCCAATTGCTTTATAGAATTAGTTATATTTTCCGTCAATACTGTTTGTTCTGGATAATCCTGTATTATTTTATCATCTAGCTGTTCTTGATCTAAATTGGCAAAATCCAAATACATATTTTCGTTATAAGCATAATCAACATGTACATTATCAATTGATTCTAATAAATTTTCTTTTGCTAGTTTTCTTGTTCTTTGTTCTCCTAAGAAATTATTTACAGTGACGACTTTATTAGAAACTTGAGGTAAATGATTGATTAGATTTGCTTTTAGATTTCTATGAACAAGTACGATTTTATTTGCTTTTTCATATGCTCCATAGATAATTTTTTTACTAAAATTCTTTTTAGCTTCATACTCAGCAAACATATCAGTATGAACCCAAATAGCAGTATTTGTATCAATATGTCGCATCATTTCAGCACTTTTTCTTTCAAAACCAGTATAATGAATAAACCAATCTATTTTTAAATCACCAAATAGTCTACTAAATTCTTCTTTGAAAATTCTGCTTAAATCTTTTTCCATACCTTTAATTTTGAATTTTTCGTTCCATAAATATCTTTTCATCAGCAATCTATCTTTAATACTACCGTTTATTTCTCCAACTGTTGGATAAAAATGAACGTTTTCAGGTAAATCTAACAAGCGATAATAATGTTCTTTTTTAACCTTATCTTTTTCAAAGAAACAAATATAATTTTTTTCTGTAGTATCAATATTTTCTAATGTGTTGATTAAAGCAGTCGTAATACCATTACTCCAAAATCCTCCACTAACAATTACTACTGTTTCTTTACCATTATGAAGATTATGTTCTTCAATCGTTAAATCATCTTTATCTAGAAACATATGATTAATAATTATTTTAGGTGCATCTATCTTGTCATACTTATTATATTCATTTTTAAATTCTTGATAATCGATTTGTTGCGGAATTTGTTCAACTTGCTTTAACAATCCTTCTAAGCTATTTGATTGTAGAAATGGGTATAATGATAAATCGTCATATAAACCTCTATTTTCTTTATAATCTTTATAATCATAAGTATAAAGTATAACTGGTTTACCTAAATTCACGTAATCGTACATTACTGATGAATAATCTGTAATAAGACAATCAGTGACAGCTAGAAATTCATATGTCTCAATGTTAGACGGGAATGGTTTAACTTTCTCGTATGAATCTGGAATAATCGTTTTTTCAAATGGATGAAGTTTTACGTATAGCACTGTATTTTCATCTAAATTTTCTTCAAAATATGTAATTAACTTTGTAACATGTTGTGAATTCTGTACACTACCAATATTCCCTCTCCATGTAGGCATATATGCTAGTATTTTTTTATTATTTAAATTCAAATCATTTCTATTCTGATTTCTTTTCTCTTCTTCAAAAAAGACACTGTTTCTTGGAGAAGGACCAACTATAAATTTACCGTTATAAACATTGTTTAAATGATGCGTTCTTGCCAATATTTCCATTGTTTTTTGATTATTGACATATATTCTATCAGCCATATAGAAGTTTCTTTGCACATTAGCAATATCTACTACTTTAGGAATATCTTTACCCATATGTTTTAAAGGCGTTCCATGCCAAATGATATAATATTTCTGCCCTTCTCTCTTATTAAAGAATGGATAAAATGTTGTATCATTTATTAAATATTCACAAGTAGCCATTAATTCATAGTATTGATTCGACATATGTTTTACAAAATTAATTTTCTTTAGTTCTGACTTATCGAAAAATAACTCAATATCTTCTGTCTCTTTCAAAGCTACATAAATTTTAAAATTTAGTTTACTATTATTTAACAATTCTTTTATCATGTAATAAATATGACCACTATATGTATCACCATGCACCGCTTCAAAAAGTATATTACCTTTTTTAATTTTTTTATTACGTCTTGCATTTACATATATTAACTTACCTTTATTTTTCTTATAATTATTATATTTCTTTAAAACTCTATTTTTCATTTTTTCCTCTTCTTTCTAATAAATTGTTATCTATTATAATTTCGGGAAATTCAGTCAAACTCGATCAACACATCGAATCGTCTGTCGATTATTCTATTCCTCTTTATATTCACCATTTTTAATTTCCAAATAATCTTGAACTATATTTTGTATTTTAATTAACATGTATATTAAAACCGTTGCCATGCTCATAAATTTGAGAAATAACTTCATATCTCAGCCCCCTTGTCCCATATCTCTTTATTTATAATTTTGTAAAATATCAAGTGTATATTTTGAAATCTTAACTACTATTTCTATTTATAAAACAACATATTAATAAAAGCGTTTTCAAAAATAGGAAAAATAATACATTTTACATACTATGATTATATCATTAAAATTCAAAAGAAAAAGGTAATTATTTGAAGTCGCAAAATAAAAACTTACTCTCTTCAATTTTAAAATAATATACATTTATTTTTTTGTTTTTCTATAGTATTTTAATTCAAGAAATATCGAACAAATCTAAAATAATATATATTTCATACAAACTACTTATAATAAGTTGATTGTATGTCCTCCAAGATTTAATAGTATGATCCTCATATATTTCCAACTACTTATTCTCCTGTATCATCTTATTATGCGTCACGCGGTTATCGAAATTTTTAGCGATATTGATTTTATAATCTGTATGTTTGTCATAATCTGTTCCATACACGCAAGCATACAAAATATCCATTAAGAAACTGATGGAATCTCGAGTTGTGAAGTTGCTAATTTTGGAATACAACTTTTCTCTTGTTGAGATGCGTAATGTACTGTCTGCGTATTTGGTTACTGTATTTTCTCCAATGCTTGTGAGTCCAATAATCGGTATATGCTTTTTCTTTAACATCGGTAATAATTTCATGATGCTTTGATTTTCACCACTATATGAAATGAAGATGGCACATGTATGTTTCGATGACTTTTCTATTTCAAAATGGGGTTCGAGTGCACACAGTTTAACGGTCTTGCCTATTTGATTCATCCTCATTTCAAAGTCTTCGCATATCATTAAATTATGATACAGTCCAAAAATTTTAATGGTTTCCGCTTCTTTTAAATACGCGACTGCTTTATCCAATTCTTGATGATCGATTAAATGCACAGTATCGTCTATCGTTGTTTGATTGAGTCGCGCTAATTTATGGCTAATGGACATGTTATTATCAGATGCATCAAATGGGAAGTTTGCGTCTATTGATTCATAGTGTCGGTTTAAGTATTCTACTTCTTCTAAATAATGATCTTTCAACTCTAACCAACCGTCGTATCCTAACTTTTTAGCTATGCGAATACCAGTAGAAGGATGTGTATATGTTTCTTTAGAAATTTGATTTAACGTCTTAGACTTAATCTTCTCTCTTTCTTCAAACAAATATTGAATAATACTTTGTTCTGCTTGTGAAAATATATCTTCTTTCATTCTTTCTGTTAAAAGCATATTGATATCTCCTTTTGTAAAAAGTCATTACAAAAATCCGGTTTATTTTTAGGAAATTTGTAAATGCCATTTGATAATGCCCGATTTGCCTTTTTAATGATTACTTCTATTTTATACTTAACGTGTATAAGAAAGAAAATATTAGGAGGTCATTATAATGGAAAAAGGGATAAAAATTGTAACTATCGGTGGCGGCAGCAGTTATACGCCTGAATTGATGGAAGGTTTTATTAAACGTTATGAATCGTTACCTTTAAGTGAAATTTGGTTGGTGGACATTCCTGAAGGTAAAGAGAAATTAGAAACTGTCGGCAAAATGGCGCAAAGAATGTGGGATGCTTCTCCATATGATGTCACAGTACATTTATCATTAGATAGACGTGAAGCTTTAAAAGATGCTGATTTCGTTACGACACAATTTAGAGTAGGTTTATTAGATGCTAGAATCAAAGATGAGCGCATTCCTTTATCACATGGTTTCTTAGGTCAAGAAACGAATGGTCCGGGTGGTATTTTCAAAGCGTTAAGAACAATTCCTGTCTTATTAGATATTGTCGAAGATATGAAAGAACTTTGTCCAAATGCATGGTTAATTAATTTTACAAATCCAAGTGGTATGGTTACAGATGCTATCGTACGATACGGCAAATGGGAAAAAGTACTTGGTCTATGCAATGTACCTGTGAATAGTTTGATTAATGAGCCGGAAATGTTGAATGTTGGTGAAGGAGAACTTACGCATCATTTTGCAGGGTTAAACCATTTCCATTGGCATCGAGTTAAAGACGCAAATGGTCATGACGTGACTGATCAATTAAATAAACAATTAGTTGAAGATGCATCATCGTTACCTTCTAATATCTTTGATGTGCCATTTTTCGAAGAGCAATTACAACAAATGCAGCTCATTCCATGTGGTTACCATAGATATTACTACCGTGCAGAAGAAATGCTTGAGCATGCACTTAAAGAATATAATGATCCAGAAATCGGTACGCGTGCTGAACAAGTTAGGCAAACAGAAAAAGAATTATTCGAACTATATAAAGATGAACAACTCGATCATAAGCCAGAGCAATTAAGCCAACGTGGCGGCACACACTATTCAGATGTCGCATGTGAGACAATTGCATCTATCGCTTCAAATAAAAATACACATGTAGTTGTATCGACTGTTAATAAAGGCGCAGTACCAGATTTAGCACCCGATGATGTGGTAGAAGTGTCAGCATATATCAACGCGACAGGTGCTCAACCAATCGCATTCGGTTCCTTACATCCAGCAGAACGCGGATGGTTACAAGTAATGAAGAATATGGAATTATGTGTAGAAGAAGCAGCCGTTAAAGGAGATTATGGATTACTATTACAAGCATTTATTATTAATCCATTAATTCAAAGTGGCGAATCTGCGAAACAAGTAATGAATGAGTTACTCATTGCTCATAAAGCATACTTACCACAATTTACAGAAACAATCGCTCAATTAGAAGCACAAGGTGTCACAATTAAAGATGACAAAGCAAGAGCATTGAGTGCAGAAACATCATTGAAAGAAGTGTAAGTAAGAAGATAGAAGTCTTGGATGAAGCGTGAGGCAGAATGATGTCTCACGTTTTTTTGTGTGAGTGGGTGATGTGGTGCGCTAACGATCTTGTTTGCGATTCTTGAGCGTTAGAATTTCTAACGATCTTGTTTTGCACTCTTGATCGTTAGCGCCCCCATCAAAATACAAAAAACCGATTGTGCGCGTGCACAATCGGCTTCATTACTTTCTTATATGATAATATTATCTATTAATCTTGCTTGGCTAAATTTAACGGCTAGTGAAATAAAGATTTGTCCTTCTATTGTATGTTGTTCTTCTAATTCTGGATAACTGTAAATTGCGACTTCTACTATATCTCCGCTCACGTTACTTTCTAAATATTGCGTGATGGCTTGTATTAAAACGTCGCTATTTCTCTCACCTTCATCATATTTCTTCTTAGCTAATGCTAAACTTTTAGATAAATGTACGGCTTCTTTTCTTTCTTCTTCTGTTAAATAAATATTTCTTGAACTTTTTGCTAGCCCATCTGCTTCTCGCACGATATCTATTGGTACGATTTGAACTGAGTGGTTAAAGTCTTCTACCATTTTTTCTATTATAGCGAGTTGTTGTGCGTCTTTTCTACCAAAGTATGCGCGTGTTGGTTGAATAATATTAAACAACTTATTAACAACTGTTACAACGCCATCAAAGTGACCTGGTCTTTTCTTACCTTCTAGCACTTGTGCTAAACGACCTACTGTAATCGTCATCTCTAGTTCTCCTGGATACATTTCTTCAACTGTTGGATGAAATACATAATCTACACCAATTTGTTTAAGCTTCTCTAAATCAGATTCAAATGGTCTTGGGTAATCATCAAAGTCTTCATTAGGTCCGAATTGTAATGGATTTACAAAAATACTCACTGCAGTAATGTCATTTTCTTCTATTGATTGTTTCATCATTTTTAAATGACCATCGTGCAATGCACCCATCGTTGGTACGAGTCCTATTGTTTTACCTTGAGATATAAATTGAGATACGATTGAATTCATATCTTTAATACGTTCTACTACTTGCGTCACTACTCTGTCTCCCCCATCACTTTCTTCTTATATGTGTGTGCTTCTGAAGGGAATGCACCACTTTTAACTTCTTCATGATATGCTTTTAGTGCATCTACACCATTTGAAAAATCACCATATTGTTTCACAAACTTAGCAATATGTTCTGAACCGTAATTTAATAAATCATGATATACAAGTACTTGACCATCTGTACCTTTTCCTGCGCCTATACCGATAACCGGAATTGTCAGTTGTTCCGTAATCACTTCTGCTAAATCACTTGGAATCGCTTCTAATACGAGCATCACTGCACCTGCTTGTTCAACTGCTTTCGCATCTTCTATCAATTGTTCAGCTTCTCTTTTTGAACTTGCTTGTAATTTATAACCTGTAATGCCGACACTTTGAGGTGTTAAGCCTAAATGAGATACGACTGGCACACCAATTTGAGTACAACCTTGGATTAATTTCGTATGCACACCTTCGATTTTCACAGCGTTTGCTTTAGTATCTTTATACAATTGAATCGCATTTTTCATATCCGTTGTATGATCAATACCGACTGCTCCAAAAGGTACATCAACGATTACGTAACTTTCTGGTGCACCTCTTCTAACAGCTTTCGCATGATGTATCATATCTTCCATTGTCACTTCGACTGTACTATCGTAGCCCAACACAACCATTCCTAAAGAATCGCCTACTAAAATAGTGTCTATTCCTGCTGCTTCTGCTTGTTTAGCACTTGGATAATCGTATGCTGTAATCATGGATATTTTTTCTTTTTGTTCTTTCATGGACAACAATTGTTTAATGGTTTTCATCCCGTACCACCTTCTTATATTTGTTATTATGTATATATTAACATTGAAAGGAAAATAATAAATGAAAAAGTTTGGAATAATCGGTCCTGGCGCTGTAGGTACAGCCATTTCATTTGCTTTAACGCAATCAAACCTTGATGTTACGCTATTTGGAAGATCAAACACAACAGTCTATTTCCAAGAATACAATCAAGATGTGCAACATTCATTTCCCGTTCAATCTTTAGAAGATGCACTTGAAAAAGTAGATATCTTATTTATTGCTGTTAAAGCAACGCAACTTGACGCAATCATCCCGTATCTTCATCATATCCTACATGCTAATAGCGTTATTATTTTAACTCAAAATGGCTATGGACAGTTAGAAAAAATTGATCACCCACACAAATTTCATGCTGTCGTATATATAAGCGGACAAAAAGAAGGCAACGTCGTCACGCATTTTAGAGATTGGACTTTAAGATTACCTGTTCACGCTCAAACATTAGATATTAAAAGTTTAACCGAAGATAGTTTACTTAATATTGAATGTCTCGAAGATTATGATCAACATGTTTGGTATAAATTAATCGTCAATTTAGGCATTAACACGGTAACTGCTCTTACGAGACAACCAGCTCGTGTACTTAAACATGATCAAATACATGCACTTTGTTACAACTTATTAGTTGAAGGTAATCGTGTCGCTAAAGCTGAAGGTATTTATTTTGATGATGATTTTGAAGAGAGCATTATGAAAATTTATGAAGGCTACCCTGATGACATGGGTACAAGTATGTATTACGACATCATAAGTGAAAGACCTTTAGAAACAGCGTTTATACAAGGTTATGTCTACAAAATTAGCCAAAAACATCATTTAACAACACCTTATATAGATAGTACTTATGCACTTTTAAGTACTTATTAATGCATCCATATTAAATGCCCCTATACCACGGGAATAATGGTATAGGGGCATTTTTTATACGTTTAATTTTCGAGTAAATAAAGTGACGATTGATAGCGTAAATGCTATCATATAAAATTGAAAAAGGTAAAAGAATTAGAAGAAATTATTTAGATTAAGGATGTGAAAAAAATGAATCAAACAGACAAACTGATTGCTAAAAGTATTAGCGATAATCCTCATTTAGCTCATGAACATAAAATGGCAAGAAAAAAATTAAGAGCTGCAATGTTGGTTGTTAACTTAAGGGAGGAAAAAGGCTGGTCCCAAAGAGATTTAGCTAATAAACTTAACAAACCTCAATCTACTATAGCCAGAATTGAAAACGGAGATGTTAACCCTTCTTTCGGTTTAATGGATGAAATCGCTCATTTAGCTGATAAAGAATTAACTTTGACTAAATTATAGAATACTTAATATTCTTTTTGGCTTTGACAAATTAATAGTACACATTAATTAATAGCCCCTATACCACGGGAATAATGGTATAAGGGCATTTTTTATACGTTTAACTTCCTATTTAATATATCTTCCATCATCAACCAACCTTTTTGATCCGTGTTGTCTGGATCATATGGTTCGAAACCATAATTTAAATACATATTAATTGCTGGATAACTGGTTGTTTGTGTCGTTAAATATACTTCTTTATGACCAAGTTCGATTATTTTGTTAAGTGCTGCACTCAATAATGGCTTTGATAATTTCTTACCTTGATATTCCGGTTTAATGGCTACGAAATGTATTCTACCTAAATGTGAGTCTGTTAACGGTAATTGACCGAACCATGCTGTCGTCGTCCCTATTACGTCACCTGAATTATTCTCAATAAATAAACATCTATATTTCATTTCTTCTATATGAGAGCCAAATTCTTTATGAAACCTTTGCAATGCTTGATCTATATTTGAAAATTCTCCTGCAGCAGTTTCAACTTCTGCCCAAAGACGTTCATCCCCTTCTTTAAACAATCTAATTGAGTAACCTTCTGGTAATTCATATTCAGGTATGTTGTCTAAATGATTTCTAGTCATCTTAAGCTTAATTCTTTCCATAATAATACACCTCTATTTCTATAAAGTTACTGTAAACGTTTCAAATTACAACTTGTCATATACCTATTATCTTTTTAATCTGACTGTCATAAAAGAAATTTTATTTTTATTCTCCTGTAACCTATGATATCAAAAATGGTGTTAGAGTGTATGAAGTAATAAAGATACAAAATTTATAAATGCTTTAAATAGCACATGGAGGATATTTTTTTATGAAGAAATTATTATTTGCAACAACAGCTGCAGCAGGCATTATTGCTTCTGGATTTGGTGCTCAAGCAGATGCAAGTGAATATACAAACTACTCTAATCAAAATACAAACTATAACTATACAACTACACAAGTCGCTCAACCGACTCAAGCAACTCAAACTACAGAATCAACTGATTCATCTAATACAAGTGAAGTATATAAAGAGTTTATCGCTGCTGGCGGTACAAAAGCATTATGGGATAATATCGTAATGCCTGAATCTAGCGGTAACCCAAATGCCGTAAATGAACTTGGCTACAGAGGTCTTGGTCAAACTAAAGAATCTTGGGGTACAGGTAGTGTTACTGAACAAACTAAAGGCATGATCAAGTATGCTAAAGAACGTTATGGTTCAATCGAAGCTGCAATTGCTTTCCGTCAAGCTAATAACTGGTGGTAAGATATAAATAAACAAACATCTGCTATGTGGATTTCCACATAGCAGTTTTTTTATACACAAAATCTTTGACAA
The DNA here is from genome assembly GCF_022386455.1 of Mammaliicoccus sp. I-M35. Taxonomy (NCBI): domain Bacteria; kingdom Bacillati; phylum Bacillota; class Bacilli; order Caryophanales; family Staphylococcaceae; genus Mammaliicoccus; species Mammaliicoccus sp. I-M35. The sequence continues at coordinate 65,135 of NZ_JAJNIL010000013.1, forward strand.
AACCCGATATACATATTATACTCAACTTGTATCTAAATTAAATACAAGAAAGAGGTTATGTAAAATGAAAATAGGTGTTATAGCAGCAAACGGTAAAGCAGGTAAATTAATTACAGAAGAAGCAATTAACAGAGGATTAGATGTAACAGCCATCGTTCGTAACGAAAATAAAACAGTGGCAACACAATCTATTATTAAAGATATATTTGATTTAACAACTGAAGACTTAACACAATTCGATGTTGTTGTAGATGCTTTTGGTGAAATTAGAGAAGACAAACTTCATTTACACCAAGACTCTATCCAACATTTAAGTGATATTTTATCAAACACAAACACACGATTAATTATTATCGGAGGCGCTGGTAGTTTATACGTTGATGATCAATTAGAAAATCAACTTTTCGATACACCTGATTTTCCAGAAGTATTTAAACCACTTGCAAAAGCTCAAGGTAAAGCTCTTGTAGACCTTCGTAAAAGAGATGACGTACGCTGGACATTTATAAGTCCTGCAGCAGAATTTATAGCTGATGGAGAAAGAACTGGAGAATACATTTTAGCTGGGGAAGTCTTCACTTTAAACGATAAAGGTGAAAGTAAAATAAGCTATGCTGATTACGCCATTGCATTAGTAGATGAAGCAACTGAAGGTAACCATATCCAAGAAAGAATTTCAGTATTATCAAAATAATACGCATTTACTATCGCAATTCTCATCTCTCAAAGTTATAATAAATAAGGAATCTAAGAGGTGAAAAGCGTGAATACACAAATATCAGTAGCAATTCATATATTATCATTACTATCTGTAAACAAAGAACCTATATCTAGTAAATTTATAGCAGGTAGCATTAATAGTAACCCTACACTTGTAAGAAAAATATGTAAATATTTAAGAAATGGTAACTTAATCGAGAGCCAACAAGGTAAATCAGGCTATCGACTGGCTCAATCAGCAGACCAAATCTTATTAGGCGACGTTTATAAACTTATTCAAGATGAAGAGCATTTCGCTAAAATTCATCAAGACACAAATCCAGATTGTATCGTCGGACAAAATATACAGTCTGCATTAGACGATGTATATACACAAGTAGATCAACAAATTATTGATACACTTAATGAAACATCCATATTAGATTTAACATCTAAAATGACCGAAACTGTACAGTAATTTTAATTATATAGAAAAAGCTGGAGACATCTTTAACAACAGATGTCTCCAGCTTTATTTTTGTTTAAATGAGAAACTGAGCGCACGATATCTACGAGTCTTCGTGCGTTACACCCCTATTTTGTACCTTTGCGCACGATATCTCTCAGTCTTCGTGCGTTACACTCCTATTTTGTACCTTTGCGCACGATATCTCTCAGTCTTCGTGCGTTACACCCTTATTTTGTGCTCTAGCGCACGATATCTCTCAGTCTTCGTGCGTTACACCCCTATTTTGTACCTTTGCGCACGATATCTCTCAGTCTTCGTGCGTTACACCCCTATTTTGTACCTTAGCGCACGATATCTACGAGTCTTCGTGCGTTACACCCCTATTTTGTACCTTTGCGCACGATATCTCTCAGTCTTCGTGCGTTACACCCTTATTTTGTGCTCTAGCGCACGATATCTACGAATCTTCGTGCGATACACCCTTATTTTGTGCTCTAGCGCACGATATCTCTCAGTCTTCGTGCGTTACACCCCCATTTTGTACCTTTGCGCACGATATCTAATTAAAAAACAATAAATATATAAGAATATGTATTAAATTATTTAGTCCATGCGCTATAATGGCTACTTCTAATCGGTTAGTCTTTAAATAAAGTGCGCCAAATAATAATCCTATTCCAAAGTAAATGATAAACTCACCTATGCTTGATGGTCCATGTGATAATCCAAATAGTACACTAGATGCGATATATCCTATTAATAGGTGTCCTTTAAACATCCCTTTTAACATGAAACCTCGAAATATAAGCTCTTCAAATATTGGTCCTAGTATCACAAATATAATAATAGATATGTATAGAGGTAAAGTATTTAAATCTTTATATACTTCCATTTGATTTTGTGGTTGTCCTATAATTGCCGATACAGTCCAATACATGATAAGTGCTATACCTAATGTACTCAATGTATATTTGATATCTGCTTTCTTTAAAGCTTCAAATTTAATAAGTTGTAATTGGAATCGATGCATTAAATAAAGTAACAGGATAAATAACACACACCCTATTAATACAATGAACAAATTGCTAGCTAACGCAATCGATGTATATGTACCCATGCATATAATAATGAGTAAACACGACTTTAAGATTACATACTTCGTTTGATCTTGAAAAATTGGTTCACTATCTTCAAACATTTGTTTCATACTCATTTATTTATCCTCATTTCAATAAATTAACAATTTATTTTTTATAAATAAATGTATTTCGTCCATTATAACAGGAAATCTTATGTTATTGTAACTTCTCATTATACGGCTTATTTCCAGATTTTTTACATAAAATACTGACATGACAATATGAAATATCGTATATTATATATGTATAATTATATTTTGTAGGTGATTTAAAAGTGAACTATTTTATTGTAAATAATATCAATAATAAAATAACTGGCATTGAAAAATCAGTTATAAATAGACTAAAATTATTTAATTCATACAACTTGTCAGCAAAAATTATTACATTATCTTGGAATCCTAATTTACATAAGAATGCTCATATATTCGGAGTAAATAAACAAGTCTTTTCAATGTTTGATTATTTTCAAGAATCTATAAACATTCATATGAATACAGTTAAAGACTGGATTGAATATTGGCAACATGATTTGAACTATGAAATTAAATATATTCCAAATACAAACGATGTAAGAGTATTTCGCAATGGTAAGAGATTTATATATGCTAGTTTCCGCGACTCCGACTACAAATTATTAAATTTTGTGAATCATATAGATACAAAAGATAAAAAATGTAAAAGAGATTATTACGATTCTAGAGGTTTCTTAAGTCGTATTAGATATATGTGTGCTAAAGAAAAGCCGGTCTATGATGCTTATTTAACACCAAATGGACAAGTAAAGTTAGAAATATATTTCGATCAAAATCAAGAAAAAGAAGTCATTTCTAGAATCATGCTTTATAATTTTCATTCTAAAGATTATATATTTGATAACAAAAATGAACTGGTCGCATTTTTCTATGAACATTTATATAAAGACGGTGACTTATTTTTTAGTGATAAGACTGCTATTACTTCTCCACCATTCTTACTTACAGATTCGAAAATACCCGTTATATCTGTATTACATAGTACACATGTTAAGGACAACAATGATATCGAAGGTTCAGACATTAAAAATATTTATGGTAGTGTATTCAATCATTTAGAGCGATTTTCTGGTATTTTAGTATCTACTCTTCAACAAAAGAAAGATGTAGAGAAGCGTATTCAATCAAAAATACCTGTTTATAATATTCCAGTTGGATATGCTCAACCAATAGAGCCGAATTATTCACCTACTGTGCCTGACGGGCCAATTAAATTAATGTCGATCGCACGATATTCACCTGAGAAACAACTCGAGCATCAAATTCGACTCGTCGATAAATTGAAAGAAGATTTTGAGCAAATTGAACTTCATTTATTTGGATTTGGTAGTGAATTAAATAAATTAAAAGAATTGGTTGATTCATTAAGTTTAGAAGAACTTGTTAAATTCCGTGGATTCATCCCTAATATTACGAAAGAAATGCACAAATTCCATGTAAGTATGATAACAAGCAATATGGAGGGATTTGCATTAGCATTGTTGGAATCATTATCAAATGGGCTACCTGCAATCAGTTATGACATCCCTTATGGACCAAGTGAATTGATTGTTAACGGTAAAAACGGTTATCTTGTTCCTAGAAATGATGAGGACAACCTTTATGAAACCGTGAAGTCTTACTTAAGTAATCCTGAACTGCAAAAAACATTCCGAGACAACTGTATGACTGAATCACAAAAATACGCACAAAGTGAAATTATTAAGAAATGGCTTCATTTATTAGGTGAAGTAAAATCATAAATTCAAACAAGAACCCCCAATTCATCATTCTGAATTAGGGGTTCTTATTTATGTTATTTCATAGGTACTATTAAATAAAATGTTGTACCGACATCCTCTTTACTTTCTACCTTTAATTGTCCGTCCATTTGTTCGGCCAGATTTTTCGCAATATATAAACCTAAACCTGACCCACCCGTATCTTTGTTTCTAGACGCTTCAACGCGATAAGTGCGATCAAATATACGGTGTAAATGTTGCTCTGCGATACCTGGACCATCATCAGAAACAGCAATGCATATATTACTGTCTTCTTTCGTAACTTTAATTTCAACTCTTGTTCCAAGTTGTGTATATTTAAATGCATTATCTAAAATATTCATGAGTATACGTTCTAATGGTACTTTATATTGTTTGAAGTAAGTGATATCTTCACATAAATTAACATCTATCGTGCGATTTTCACTCGAGATTTGTTGTTCATAAGATTGTAAAAGTGTCACAAAAAGTTTATCTAAATAGATCGTTTCTAATGGATAACTTTGTTTATGATCTCGATTAATTTCCATTACACTAGTCAATTCATCAAACATCATTGAAATTCTTTGAGATTGTTTAATTAACACACTGTAAGCTTTCTGTTGATCATCTGATTGACTTATAATACCTTCTTTTAAACCTTCTGCATAGGATGTAATACTTGATAATGGTGTCTTTAAATCGTGTGTTAAGTTTTGTACCATTTCACTTTTTTCTTGTTGTTCATATTGAACTTGTTGTATTTGCGCTTCAATATTTCGAGCCATACTATTAAAGGCTTCACTTAATTCTTTCATTTCTTTCGGACTATCTATTTTTATGGCCGTTTCACTATATTGTCCATCTGCTATTAATTTTGTTTGTTTATTCAACAATCTAATACGTTTAACTAATGGCGTAATAAACAACATACAAATGACTGTCGTTAAACAACTTGAAATAATCGCACTAATCGTCAAAAGTAATGTTGTATGTGCATTAAACCACATCCATTTATATGCAATTGCTAGAATAATTGTCGTTAATACAATGCTACTGATAAATGCAGTGATAACTTGTGTTCGAATTGTTAGCATTTATTTCGCCCTTTCAAATTTATAACCTAATCCCCAAACGGTTTTAATAACATATTCATCATATTGATGTTGTTCTAACTTTTCTCTTATACGACGTATATGTACATTTACAGTGTTGGCATCTTCGTAATAGTCGTATCCCCATACTTTTTCGAGTAGTTCTGATTTAGAAATGACCATTTTCTCGTGGTCTGCTAAATACCAAAGTACATCAAATTCTTTTACTCTTAATGATACTTTTTGATCATTTACTTTAATGATTTTTTCTTGTTTACATAATTGTAAAGAACCAAATGTTAAGTAATCTTGTTTAAAATATTTTTGAGTACGATTTAATAAGTTATGCGCTCTTAACACGAGTTCACGAGGACTGAATGGTTTCTTTATATAATCGTCTGCACCTAACGTCAATGCATAGATCGTATCGTGTTCTTGCGTCTTAGCAGTTAAATAGATAAAAGGAATGTCTAGTTCCCGCGCTTTCATCTCTTTAACGACATCATAACCGTTTTTTTCGGGCATCATAATATCTAATATCATTAAATCAATTGCGTCATTCAACTGATGGATGGCTTGTTGTCCATCCGAAGCTGTCACAACTTGATGCCCTTCATATTCAAAGTAAGTCTTACAAATATCTAGAATATCTTGTTCGTCATCTACAATTAAAATATGCGCCATAATCTCTATCCCGCTTCCTTCTTCATAAACTTCTTAACGATAGCAGCTGCTGATAATTTACGTAAACTTCTGATATTTAATGCAATCAATATAAAGCCTACAAGCTGAAGTGGATACGTAAAAATCATATCTGCTAAAATGTAATTTATCATTATAAATATACCAAAAAGTGCTGCATAATACTCCAGAAATCCTAGAATTAAAGCTAATCCTAAAAATATTTCACCTAAAGGAATGACCCATTCCCATAAAGTCGTATATGGTGCAATAATATGCTCAAAAAACCACTTGTACCACATAGGAGAGTCTTGATTCTGTGCGATTACTTGCGTTAATCCTTGTAAACTAAACCCTCCTGTTAATTTTTCATATCCTTGCATATAGATTAAATAACCACTATAAACGCGAATGATTAAACATATAAATGTATATATCTTTGTCATGACATGCTTTCTCCTTTTATAAAGTTTAAGGGAAACTCAGAATTACTGAATTCCCCCTTAGTGAAACGTATTTATTTTAATTTAGCACTACCGAATACAACATGTGCTTTATCACAATAAATTGTCACTTCATTATATTTAGATGTGTCCATGTCTTTTAGATCAAATGTTTGTTCCATCTTATCGTAATCTACTTTATCAATTTTCATACCTTTTTTAATATCGCCATCTTTAGTTAAGTAAACATGTAAGTCAGGTCCTTTTGATGATTTGAAATCAGTTAACATTAATTTATTATCTTTAATCGTTGCCTTACCTTCTACTTTTTCACCATTCATAGATTCAAACATTCCAGACATCATCATGTCTTTCATGTCACTGTCTTTCATGTTTTCTTTACTCATGTCTTTATCTTTCATTTCAGTTTTCGTATCCATCTTATCGTCTTTTTGCATATCATTATTACCACATGCACCTAATAATATAGTTGTTGTTAATGCAAATGCTCCAAATGTTGTTTTAGTTAAGTTCATTTAACACATCTCCTCTTTAGTTGATATGTTAAGTTTATGCCCTATGACATCAATAAACCATTAACTGTTTATTAACTACTATGAACTCATTATTAATTCTCGATTTTAATGACGCTTTGTGTTTCAGAACGACTCATGAATACTTTTTTCGTCATATTGATAAATAATCCAGTCTCTACAACGCCTATGATAGATATTAAATCTTGATTTAATTGTTCTGGATGATGAATCTCTCCAAACTCACAATCTAATATGTAATGATCATTGTCTGTCACATATACATTTGAATCTTTCATTCGTAATGTCGCTTGGCAACCTAAACTTTCTATTGCATGTGCTGTGATTTCCCATCCAAAAGGCACAACTTCTACTGGTAGCTTAAACTTACCTAACGTCTTAACGTATTTCGTTTCATCTATAATCACAATAAAATTATCCGTGGCATTCGCAACAATTTTTTCACGTAGTAACGCACCACCGCCACCTTTAATCAATTGAAGATTTTCGTCCACTTCATCAGCACCATCAATAACTAAATCTAAGTGGGTCACTTCTGAAAAATCAGTAAGCGGAATTTGATGAATACGCGCTAATTCAGCAGTATCTTCAGATGTTGGTACACCTTTAATTTGAAGGCCATCTTTAACACGTTCACCTAACTTCTCAATTGCATAACGCATAGTTGAACCTGTACCAATTCCTATCGTCATACCATCTTGTATATCATTAACCGCTTCATAAGCAACTTCTCTCTTTAGCTCATCTTGATTCACGTTGTACACCTCATTCGATTTTTTCAATTATTGTTTCAAGTTTAACACACCTAAAATATATGTTCAGAGTACAAAAAAGCTGAGGCAACTTCATGCCTCAGCTAATCAAAACTATATATATAAAATTATGGATTATTTAGTTTGAGAAGTTTCTTGATCAGTTCTTGGTAATGGGTAGAAACCTGCTACAAACTGTTTCCATAATGGGTCTGGTAAATCATGTTTATCTGCTCTTTCAGGATCGAATACAGAAACGATTTCGTCTTCTTTTCCTTGTTCGATTTTTGATACGAATTGGTAATCAAGTAACAATTCTCTACCAAGTGCAATAAGTGGTGCACCTGTTTCAATTGCTGATAATGCATCGTCAGCAGTAAAGATTGAACCAATTCCTATTAATGGCACACGACCATTTATCCATTCTAATAATAATTTAATACGTTCTTCACCTTTATATTGACCTTCTCTTGTTGTTGAATGAATATCCATTAATGATACATGTAAGTAATCAAGTGGTTTTTCAGATAAAGTCTTAACAAGTTGTTCTGTTAATTCCATAGAAATACCTGGAGATTCTACTTCTTCAGGAGAGAATCGATAACCTACAATAAAGTCAGGTGTTGCATGTTCACGTACAACTTTAAGTACAGCATCAACAACTGCTAAAGGATATTTAATATGTTCGCCCCACTCATCATCTCTTCTGTTGTAATAAGGTGAGAAGAATTGATGAATTAAATAATGGTTTGCACCATGAATTTCAACACCATCAAAGCCAGCATCGATTGCTATTTTAGTAGCATTAGCGAAAGATTCAATAGTATGTTCAATTTCTTCTACAGTTAATGCTCTCGCAACATGTGTTTCTTGTTGTCCGAAGCCTTTCACTTCAACTTCACTAGGAGCAGCCGCTTCACCAGTTGGCGTTAATCCAGGTAAAGACATCGCACCACCATGATGGATTTGAATTAAAGCTTTCGCACCATTTTTCTTCATTACTTCAGCTTGTTTCTTAAGACCAGCAAGATCCGCTTCTTTAGATACAGATGGTTGTCCAGGAAAAGCTTGGCCAAGCGGTTCAACATAACTCGCAGCAGTAATAGAAATACCTACATCTTGAGAACGTTTTTCTATATATGGAATTTCAATATCAGAAATCGTACCATCTTCATTTGATGAAATATGTGTTAATGGCGCAAGTACAAATCTATTCTTAACTTCCACACCATTCGGTAATCTTAAAGATTTAAATAAAGGTTCATATTTTTTGTTCATTTTCAATAACTCCTCCTTATGAAATAACACTATACCACCATCAGAAAATAACATGCCAATTTAATGCTTATAGAAATGGTATGAAATAGATTTTTTGGTTATCTCGTGAGTTTAGTTCGACTTTAACTCACATGTTCGGCATTCTCGTGTGTTTACTTCATATTTAACTCACATGTTTCATGAACTCGTGAGTTTACTACCTCTTTAACTCACATCTTCAGCGATCTCGTGAGTTTATTCCAACTTTAACTCACATCTTCAGCAATCTTGTGAGTTTATTCCAACTTTAACTCACATCTTCAGCAATCTTGTGAGTTTATTCCAACATTAACTCACATCTTCAGCAATCTCGTGAGTTTACTGCCTCTTTAACTCACATCTTCGGCAATCTCATATACCTATTACCTCCCAGCACACGAAAAAACTGAACTTAAATTTATAAGTTCAGTTTTTCCTATTATATCCTAAGCCTTTTTCTACTTTTCTTCGGATAGTTTTTTATTTGTACGTTGTTGTAATAATACGGCTACTGCTCCAATAATAACTATGATTGCAATAACGCCTGCGATTCCTAAGAATTTCGCGATATAACCGACAACAATTCCGACTGCTAAGAAGTCTGTGTCTGAGAATGTTGTTGATGCTGCGCCTAAATCACCCATGAATGGTAGTAGTAATAATGGTAAGAATGTTACTAAGATACCATTTAATGCTGAACCTGCGATTGCACCTTTAATACCACCTCTTGCATTACCGAACACACCTGCTGTTGCGCCTAAGAAGAAGTGTGGGACAACGCCTGGTAATATAACGACACCACCAATTAAGAACATAATAAACATACCGATGACACCTGTAATAAAACTTACAAAGAATCCAATTAACACTGCATTTTGTGCATAAGGAAATACGATAGGACAGTCTAATGCTGGTTTCGTATTTGGTACAAGCTTTTCAGAAATACCTTTAAACGCTGGAACAATTTCAGCTAAGATCAGTCTAACACCTGTTAAAATGATAAACACACCTGCAGCAAATGTCACACCTTGAATAACAGAGAAGACAATAAAGTTAGTGCCATCACTTAATTCAGAATGAACGAAACTTGGACCTGCAAATAAAGCTGCTATAATATATAGAACGATCATTGTTAGTGAGATACTGATTGTACTTTCTCTTAGGAAACTCAATCCTTTAGGGAAGTTAATATCTTCTGTTGATTTTGATTTCCCAGAAAATAATTTACCGACTTCTCCTGCTGCCCAATAACTAACTGTTCCAAAGTGACCAATTGCCACTTGATCAGACCCCGTAATTTTCTTCATTGTAGACTGACCAAGTGCAGGTAATACAGCCATAATCAATCCTAAAATAATAGATCCCATAACAACTGTCATCGTACCTGTAATGTTACCAACAGTTAGAAGAATCGCTAGAAACGCTGCCATGTAAAATGTATGATGCCCTGTTAAGAAAATGTATTTCAAGTTCGTAAATCTTGCTATAAATATGTTCACAAGCATACCGAACATCATAATTAATGCTGCTGTTGTACCATAATCTTTCAGCGCAATTGATATAATGGCTTCGTTATTCGGCACGACGCCTTGAACACCAAATGCTTCTTGAAACATTTTCCCAAAAGGTTCTAGTGAATTTGTTACAACGCCTGCCCCAGCACTTAAGACTAGGAAACCGAGTATCGTTTTAATTGTGCCTGACGTAATGTCTGCTGCTGATTTCTTCTGTACAATTAAACCAATCAACGCGATAAGCGCAACGAGTATAGCTGGTTGACTAAATACATCTACAAAAAATCCTAAAATTGAATTCATGTTGGTGTCTCCCCTTTGCTTATAATATGTTCAATCCTTTTAATTTTTCTTCTAGTTTGTTTTGTAATTCTTCTTTGTCTAAAATGTTATCTAACACAACTACTTCACCTAAACGTTGCGCATTCTCTTCTAAGTCTCTTCCACAAATAAATATATCTGCCATATCTGGACTAGCTGTCATAATATCACTGTGTTCTACTTCAATATCAGATGGTGCTTGTAAATTCTTCAAAGCTTCTTGAGCATTCATTTCTACCATGAAACTACTCCCTAAACCATGTCCGCAAACTACTAAAATTTTCATATTAATCATTCTCCTTAAATATATTGATAATTTCTGATTTACTGTTCGCATCAATCAGTGATTGAACTGTTTCTTTGTCGCTTAAAATAGTTGCTAATTTCCTTAAAATTTCAAGATGTGCTTCATTATCAATTGCACTTAAAACAAATATTAACGATGCATAATGGCTATTATCCGAGAAATTAATATGTTCATTTAATTTAAGTAAGCTTAACCCTACTTTATGAACATCATCATTCGGTCTTGCATGTGCAATCGCAATCTCTGGCGCAATAACAATGTATGGTCCCATATCATGCACACTTTGAATCATTGAATTGATATAAGCTTGATTAAAATAACCCACTTCCAATAACGGCTGAGCTGCAATTTGAATACTCTCTTCCCAATTGGATACTTTTTCTTTAATTTGAATGTGTTCTTCTTTTATAATCAAGGTCAAATTTAGACACTCTCCTCACTTTGGCTTGCTTTTTTTATGAGTTGTCGTATTACTGCTTTGTCGCCTTTCATTAATTCTGCCCTTGCGTCTTCATCCATAATGATTTGACTCAACTGACCAAGTGCATTCAAATGTATTTGTGGTTGGCTCGTCGCAAGTGTAATCACAACTTTTACAGGATCAAATCGATCATGACCGAAGTCTATGCCATCTTCGAAATGTGTAATAGACATGCTAACCGGTACATTTACATTTTCAAAATTCGAATGAAGTAAAGCAATATTCGGACCAATGACCATATACGGTCCAAATTTATCTAAATGCTTCATAATATCGGTACTATATTGAGGATTTACATGCTTTGAATTCACCAACATTGCAACACTCTTTTGGATGGCTTCATTTCTACTACCAGCTTTCACATGTGTTTCGATATGTTCTTCCGGAATGACATCTTCTAAACTCGGACCGACCGTTTTGAAACTGGATATATATCGTTCTCTATAATCATTAATCATTTCATTGATCTTGTTTCTATCATCTTTATTCAAGAATGGTGACACTTCTATCGTTGGTACTGAAAAACCTTCTACTGGAACGGTCGAAAGTATATAATCTACACCGTGAGATTTAAGAAAGCTTTCTGAAATGTCATATATTGAAAAGGCATCTAATATTTCTAACTCTGGGTAAATATTTTTTATTCGGCTTTTTAACAATTGTGATGTTCCAACGCCAGAACCACATAATAAGATGACTTTAATATGTGTCGTTTCCTCGTTAGACATGCGTTCTATTGAAGAAGCAATATGGAGTGCTAAATATGCAATTTCATCTTCGTTAAATTTAACGTGATAGGCTTCTTCAAATATCCAAACTTGTTGTTTAATCGCTAACACAACTTCATAATACTCTCTTAATATCTCTTGCTTTAGAGGATTCTCATGTTGCATATTAAATGACATGCGATGAATTGCCGGTTGTAAATGTGTGACAAGGCCAGTGATTAATTTATGATCATGCATAAGCGGAACACCTATTTGAGCACTGATTTTTTGAATAAATAATTTCGATAGTTCCGTTATATTCTGTTGTGATTGTTCTTGATGATACTTGTTTACACGTGCACCTAATAAATGCAAAGTTATAAATGCCGCTTCACTTTTAGGAAATACGATATCAAATAACTTTTCTAACTCGGCAGTTATTTGAATGGCAATTTGAAATGCTTCTGTCTTACGCAGCCGTTCATACTCTTCATCAGGGATTTCAAATACAAATTCTGCTTTGGCACGATGAATTGCAATAATAATGTGATATATTAAACCATCAATACCAACTTGAACTAATTGAAAGTCTTGATTATTAATGGTCGTAATCACAGCTCGTCGTATTTTTTCAAGTTCTTCTTTCGAGAATACTTCAATACCAATTTGTGCAGTAGATTTCTTAAAGTATTCATTCACCACATGCGCATACGCTTCTCTGAGTTGCTTTTCATTACCTTCAATTACAAAACCTTTATTCTTTTTATATTCCAGCATAAGCCCATATGTTTCTAACCAAGCTTGAACACTTTTCAAATCATCTACAACCGTTCGTCGTGATACATTTAACAAATCTGCTAAACTTTGAGAACTGATTGGATGTGTAGATTCAAATAATCTTAGAATAATCTGTTCTTTTCTTTCATTCTTGGAATAATGAATATCTAACTCAACATCGGTTGATGCCATGTAGCTTTCTTTATGTGATAATTTGACGCCTAAACTTTTATTTCTTTCAACATCCATATTCAATTTCTCTTTAAACGATTCGATATACTCTAAATCATATTGAATCGTACGTTCACTTACTTGAAATAAAGATGCTAATTCAGAAATCGTGACGAAGTTGTTCTCAGATGATAAATAAGACAATATATTTCTCTGTCGTTTACTCAGCAATCAAATAACCTCCCTGTATTTATTGTAAGCGTTTACTGATTGTTATAGATGTGTAATCTACTTCGTTATATAATCCGAAACATTTCACATCAATGCAACTGATTACATTATTGCATAAAAAAAACGCATAATCTGATTGTGGTCAGATTATGCGGATATTCATTAATTCAGCTATATTTTTACTTTCGTCCAAACTTGTTCATAACGGGGGCGTTAGTTACAAAACTCAGCTGAAATGTTACTATGGACCTCCTTAATTACAAAAGTCTGCCGAAGTGTTACTATGGACGGCCTTAGTTACAAAACTACTGAGAATTGTAATTACTGGTCTCCTTATTTGCACTTCTCACCAAAACTGCTAATAACAACACCAGTATTTGCACTTCTCACCAAACTTGCTTATAAATCTTATTTAAAAGGAATTCCTTCATAAAAAATGCCAACAAAATCACAACTATGACTTTGTTGGCATGTACGAGACTATTATTTATATCTCTTTTAAAATTTCTTTATTTACTATTTTTAGTTTTTCTTCTACCAAATAATAATAATGAACCTAATCCTGCTATAAGTGATCCAAATAATGCATATTGTGTATTATCTAATTCACCTGTATTTGGTAATTCATTTTTATTTTCTTGCTTTTTACTTTGTTCTTTTGATTGTTCAGTAGCCATTTTTTCTTTATTTTTTTCTTGTTTTGTTGATTCAACTTTATCTTTGTTTGCTACTGTCATAACTGAATTCTGTTGATCTTTATTTGTCATGACTTGATCTTCTGTAGACATAGTTGTTGGTTGCATACTATTATTAGCAGCTGGTTCTGATTTGTGATCCATTGTTGGACTTGGCTCCGGACTTGGTTCTGGACTTGGCTCTGGTGTCGGCTCTGGTGTTGGCTCTGGTGTCGGTTCTGGACTTGGTTCCGGAGTCGGCTCTGGACTTGGCTCTGGACTTGGTTCTGGCATTGGC